>DATGVD010000422.1:0-3746 GCA_035300785.1 Pyrinomonadaceae bacterium
ACAATAGTTGATTGTTGACTCAACTTTCTTTCTTTGGTCTCTCGTTTGGCTTCAAGACTCGCTTCCGCAAGCGAATTGTCCTGGGCGTTACTTCGACCAATTCGTCGCCGGCGATGAATTCGAGTGCTTCTTCCAGCGATAGATCTTTCACCGGCACCAGACGCATCGCTTCGTCAGCGCTCGCGGCCCGCATGTTGGTCAGCTTCTTTTCCTTGATCGCGTTTACGTCGAGATCGACCGCGCGCGCGTTTTCGCCGATGATCATTCCTTCATAGACTTTGGTGTTCGGCCGGATGAAGAGCGATCCGCGCTCCTGCAGATTGAACAGCGCATAGGTCGTCGATTCGCCCATCCGATCCGACACCAGCGAGCCGGTGCCGCGGCCCTTCATCTCGCCCATCCATTTGTCGAAGCGCAGGAAGATCGTATTGAGCAGGCCCGTGCCCTTGGTTTCCGTGAGAAACTCGCCGCGAAAACCAATCAGCCCGCGCGAAGGCGTTTCAAATTCGAGCCGCACCCGGCCCGTGCCGTGATTGACCATCTTCGTCATCTGTCCTTTGCGGCGGCCCATTGCTTCGGTGACGACGCCGATAAATTCGTCGGGACAGTCAACCACGACTTGCTCGATCGGTTCCTGTAGTTCGCCGTCGACCTTGCGCGTGATGACTTCGGGTTTCGAGACCTGCACTTCGTAACCTTCGCGCCGCATCATCTCGATCAGGATGGCGAGCTGCAGTTCGCCGCGCCCGGACACTTTGAACTGATCGGGTGACGCGGTTTCTTCCACACGAATCGCGACGTTGCCGAGGACTTCCCGATCGAGTCGCTCTTTGATCTGGCGTGACGTGACGAACTTTCCTTCGGTCCCGGCGAACGGAGAGTTATTGACGCTAAAGATCATCGCGATCGTCGGTTCGTCAACGTGGATCACAGGTAAGGGTTTCGGATTGTCGGGGGTGGTGATCGTTTCGCCGATGTTAATGTCTTCAACGCCGGCCAGGGCGACGATTTCGCCGACACCGGCACTTTCCGCCAGTTGTCGCTTCAGCCCTTCGAAGATGTAAAGCTCTTTCACTCTGGTTTTCTTGACGGCGCCTTCGTGCCCGGCGATCACAATCTCCTGGTTGCGGGTAATCTCGCCGGAAAAGATTCGCCCAATCGCCAGTCGCCCCACGTATTCGTTGTAATCGATGTTCGCTACCAGCAGCTGCAAAGAATCGTCGCGCAGCGGTTGCGGCGCGGGAATCGTCTCGATGATTTGATCGAACAAGGGTTGCAGATTTTTCGATGAATCATCGAGCTGCTTCTTCGCCACCCCGTCGCGCGAGATGGAATAGAGAATGGGAAACTCAATCTGCTCGTTGGTGGCGTCAAGGTCGAGGAATAACTCGTAAATCTCGTTGACGACTTCCGCAGGGCGCGCATCGTGGCGGTCGATTTTGTTGACGACCGCGATGGCCGGCAGGCCGGCTTCCAAAGCTTTCCGCAAAACGAAACGCGTCTGTGGCAGACAGCCTTCGGCCGCGTCCACCAAAAGCATCACGCCGTCGACCATCTTCAAAACGCGTTCGACCTCGCCGCCAAAATCGGCGTGGCCGGGTGTGTCGACGATGTTGATTTTGTAATCGCCGTAACGCACCGAAGTATTCTTGGCCATGATGGTGATCCCGCGTTCCTTCTCGAGGTCCATCGAGTCCATCACCCGCTCAACTATGGTTTCGTTGTCGCGATACGTGCCGGCCTGTTTGAGCATGGCATCGACCAGAGTGGTCTTGCCGTGATCGACGTGGGCGATAATTGCGATGTTGCGAATCTTGCTGGGTTCCATGTGTTTGTACTGCCTTGTTGAGAAAACGCGCCTGAGGGTAAACGACAAGCATAGAGAGCGGGATGCGAAAGCACAACCTGTCGCGCGAAAGAAATGGTGGTGCAGTTAGATTCGTGAGTTGAAGCTAGTCGGTACGCAACCGGGAGCGTAGCGACCGGATCCGATACTCAAGCTACCTTTACAATACACGTTGAGAAGACTTGTAGGGCGTGGTTGAGTGTTTGATCCGGTCGCTACCGCTCCCGGTTCTGTAACCAGCGTTTCTTTCGCGCCGGGCAACTCTTGAAGATATGTACAGATGTGCATACAGTGAGGGCCTATGAAAAAGGAATACGATTTCAGCAAGGGCAAACGCGGCGCGGTGGTCAAGCCTCGCGCGGCAAGACCCGGATCACGATCCGTCTGGACGAAGAGATTCTTAACTGGTTTCGCCGTGAAGTGCACAAGGCTGGCGGCGGCAACTATCAGACGCTAATTAATCACGCCCTGCGCGAGTACATTAAGAAGCGCCCGGAATCTTTGGAAGAAGTCGTGCGGTGCGTCGTGCGAGAGGAAGTGAAGAAGAGTACCTGAGATGCTTAGGCGAGCCTCTTTAGGTGACTGGACATGTACTCGGCAACATGCGAAACCGATTCCTTGAGATTCTCACTCATAGCCGCCATCGCTCGACCAGCATGTACTGCAATCGCGGAATCGTTACGCCGCTGGACGGATCTTCTCTCGCAGCATGCCGCTCACCAAAACGCTAACCGCAACGCCACGCTCCTGAGCTAGCTCGGTAAGCATCGCCATCAATTCCTCGTCGATCTCGATTTCATAGCGACGACGCTTGAGTTGTGATTCAACAGCGACAGTTTCAAAACTGTTTGGGTAGTCGGTGGTGTCGTGAGTGTCCCAGAACTCGGCGGCAGCTTCGTAGCTCGCGAATTCTTCTGGCAGGGGATCAATCTGCTTCTGCTTGTCGCTCATAATATCTTCGCTCGGAATCCGTCATGTCGCGAGCCGAGATCGGTAATGCGGCCACTCTTTCCTTGCGGATAAAAAAGACAATCAGATACCTACCTGCTGCCGTTTGACCGTAAGCAGCGTACAAATCCTCGCCCTTGACGCGGCCTTTCTGTGCCCGCCGTACGTGAGGCCTCCCAAACAATACTTGCTCGACTTCTTCCGTGCCTACGCGATGTTTGGACTCGATCTTGTCGATGAACCGATCTTTCCAGATGACCTCCTGTAATTCCATCGTGGCCCATGACGCTTGAGCTTACTTGTTTTCTCTCGAACCCGATCCCATCCCCTTCATCGGGATCGGCAGTCTGCCATCAGCGCCCTTCGTCAACGCGATGAACTCTCGATCGGTGCGGATCGAATCAAACACCGCATCGACGCGCGCTTCCATCATTTCTTTCGCGCGGACGGAGTTGTAGCGCTCGTACTGATAGAAGTGCCGCCTGAGTAACGCCAGAGCCTTGTCGCGCTGGCCGTTCTGCGCATAGATCGCGGCGAGGTTGTAGGAAGCAGGCATCAGGTGAACGTTGTCGCGCGCAATCTTCAAAGCTTCGTCTTTCTTTCCGTTTGCGGCCATGAAGACTGCGGCAAACACGAGGTTGTAAGGATCTTTCGGATCGAGCGCCAGCGCCTGCTGCGTGTACGCGTTGCCCTTGACCGGATCGCCTTCGGAATTCCAGTATACGGCGAGATTGCGATACGCGAGCGCCAACGGAAATTCTTCGACTGCGCGTTCCATCAACGCGAGGCCTTTCTTAAACTCGCCATCGTGAATCGTCATCTTGCCGAGCCCGTGCAGCGCGACCGAACGCGAAAGCGGATCCGCGGGCATATTCAGGATCGTTTCAAATGCCGCGCGCGCTTTGTCCCAGGCGCCGATGTTGTGGCGATAATTTTCGCCGAGGTAGCGCAG
>DATGVD010000423.1:0-8330 GCA_035300785.1 Pyrinomonadaceae bacterium
GACATTTGCTTTCAACGCCTGAGCTATTTCTTCTTTGACGGCTGCGGCGACGCTGGCGTCAGAACCGTCGATGTCGGTCGGGCCACGGGTGTCGCGGGCGATGGCGATGCTTGCGGCGCCGCCGCGGGCGACGGTTGCGGCGCTTGTAGGGGCAACCCGGATTGCAGGACCGAACTCGTGCCTGTGATTGCCGGCAGCGAGAGACACAACGCCAGCAGGAAGAAACCAGCAGCAGCGCCAATCGTAATCTTGGCTAACAACGTCGCCGTCCCGCGCGGCCCGAAGGCCGTGCTCGAAACCGAGCTGGAAAATAACGCGCCCGCGTCGGACTTTCCCGGCTGGAGCAGGATCGTGACGACCAGGATGATGCACGCCAGGATAAAGAGTCCGTAAAAAAGTGTAGAAAGCATTTCAGTTGTCAGTCGTTAGTCGTTAGTTGTCAGTTGTAATGGTGCGTCTTCAGGTTCCCAAATACAACTGATTATTGGCCACTGAGGATTGACTCATTTATAGTTAACAATCTGCGCAAAGCTCTCGGCATTCAAGCTCGCCCCGCCAACCAGCGCGCCGTCAATGTCCGCTTGTTTCATCAAACCGGCGATATTGTCCGGCTTTACTGAACCCCCGTAAAGAATTCGCAAAGCGTTTGCCGCCGCCGGCGTATGCCCTTCCGCGAAAACGCGCCGGATAAACGCGTGCATTTCCTGCGCTTGCTCCGGCGTCGCGGTGCGTCCGGTCCCAATGGCCCAGACAGGTTCGTAAGCAACGATGATACGGTCGAGGTCAGAGGCTGTCAACCCGGTAAGTCCCCCAACCAGTTGCTCGCGAACGACGCGCTCGGCGTTTCCCAGATCGCGTTGCTCCAACGTCTCTCCAACGCACACGATGACCGTCAATCCCGCTGCCAGCCCGGCGCGAGTCTTGCGACTCACCACCTCGTCGCACTCGGAATAGTATTGTCGCCGCTCAGAGTGGCCTACGATCACGTGCGAGCATCCGGCATCGCGCAGCATGAAAGCAGCCACTTCGCCGGTAAACGCGCCTTCCTTCTGTTCAGCGGCACAGTTCTGCGCCGCGACCTTGACGTTCGAGCCTTCCAGACGATCCGCAACGCTCTTCAAAGCCGTAAAGACGGGCGCAAGCACAATCTCGCAACGGTTCGCGTTCGCGACGAGCGGCTTCAAAGCGACCGCCGTAGCGACCGAATCGGTTACGGTCTTGTACATTTTCCAGTTTCCGGCTATTAGAGGTTTGCGCATAATCAATTAAAGGATAACCACAAAGACACAAAGGCACAAAGCTGTTAAGGGAAGACCTTTGTGCTCTTTGTCTCTTTGTGGTTAGGTCCGATCGTTCAAAGCTGCCACACCCGGCAATTCTTCTCCGGCCAGAAACTCGAGCGTTGCGCCGCCGCCGGTGGAAATGTGAGTGATGCGATCAGCGACGCCGGCTTTAGTTACCGCTGCGACTGAATCACCGCCGCCCACGATAACAATGGCCCCGCGATCCGCGGCTTCGGCGACCGCGTGCGCGATGCCGATCGTTCCCTGATCGAACGGCGGTTCTTCAAAGACGCCCATGGGACCGTTCCAGATGATCGCCTTCGCGTCCCTCAGAGCATTCGCGAAGTGCGCCACGGTTTCGACGCCGATATCCATCCCCGCGTGCCCGGCATTGGTGAATTCAATCGGAATGGTCTTCGTCAGAACCTGCTCGTCTTTGATTGGTTCGTAACTGTCCACGATCTGATGATCGGTCGGCAGCAGTAATTCAACGCCCGCCGCCTCGCAACGCTCTTTGATTTGCAAAGCCATTTCCAGCTTGTCATTCTCGACCAAAGATTTCCCGACCGTAAATCCTTCCGCCTTCAGAAAAGTGTAGGCCATCGCGCCGCCGATCAGCAGCTTGTCGACTTTCCGATCGATGAGCGCCTCGATTACCGGAATCTTGTCTGACACTTTCGCGCCGCCGAGAATAGCAACGAACGGATGCGCGGGATTATTAATGACGCCGCCGAGATACTCGAGTTCCTTTTCCATCAGCAGGCCCGCCGCCGAATGTTTTACGAACCTCGTGATGCCCACGGTCGAAGCATGCGCGCGATGCGCGGCGCCGAAGGCGTCGTTGCAATAGATGTCGCACAGTGCCGCCAGCTGTCGCGCGAAATCGTCGTCGTTCTTCTCTTCTTCGGGATGAAAGCGGAGGTTTTCCAGCAGCAGCACGTCACCGTCTTTCAGGGCCGCGACGCTTACGGTTGTGCCTTCACCGACACAATCGTTAGCGAACTCGACCGGCTGGTTCAGCAACTTTGACAGATGTTCGGCGACCGGACGAAGGCTGTACTTTTCCACGCGCTGACCTTTCGGCCGCCCCAGATGCGAAGCGAGAATCACGCGCGCGCCGTGTTCTGTTGCATACTTGATTGTCGGAATCGTGGCGCGGATGCGCGTGTCGTCTTCGACGTGGCCGTCTTTGATGGGAACGTTGAAATCGACGCGGACGAAAACGCGCTGGCTTGTGAGATCAAGATCCTTGATGGAAAGCTTTGGCACTGTAGCGTTTTGTCTCGGGCTTTTTGCGGCGAATTGAATGCGGACTATCCGACGCTCTACTTCGTGGCGTTTCGTGTGATTTCGAAGATCGTCCGACCGCTACGGAAAAGAGATCCACGAATTCACACGAAAGCGAACTAAGAATTAGAGAGAAACACTACAGTCCCTTTTGGGCAATATACTTCACCAAGTCACGCACGCGACAGGAATAGCCCCATTCGTTGTCGTACCAGGAAAGAATCTTCACCAGGTGGCCGCCGATCACCTTCGTATACTCAGCATCGACGATCGAGGAGTTGGAGTTCTGTTTGAAGTCGGAAGACACCAGCGGCTCTTCCGAAAAACTCAGGATACCAGCGAGTTCTTCATTCGCGGCGTCCTTCAGCGCCTTGTTCACCTCTTCGGTGGTCGTTTCCTTCTCGACATCGATGACGACGTCAACCAACGACACGTTCGGAGTCGGCACGCGCACGCTGATGCCAGCGAACTTTCCTTTCAATTCGGGCAGCACCAGCGCGCACGCACTGGCGGCACCCGTGGAAGTGGGAATCATATTCAAAGCCGCCGCCCGAGCGCGCCGCAGATCACTGTGTGGCAGGTCGAGCAGTTGCTGGTCGTTGGTATACGAGTGGATTGTCGTCATCTGCGCGGTGCGAATGCCAAACTCTTCGTGAATTACCTTGGCGATCGGCGCCAAGCAATTCGTCGTGCACGAGGCATTGGAAATCACGTTATGAGCGGCGGGATCGTACTTATCTTGATTGACTCCGAGCACGATCGTGATGTCTTCGTTCTTGGCGGGCGCTGAAATAATTACTTTCTTGACGGAGCCGCGCAGATGTTTCCTGGCATCCTCAGCTTTCGTGAACCGGCCCGTCGATTCGATCACGATCTCCGCGCCCACCGACTCCCAGGGAATCGCCGCTGGATCTCGCTCAGAGAACACGCGGATTTCTTTGCCCTCGACCTTGATGCCGTTTTCCGACGCCGAGATATCATGATGAAGATTGCCCAGCACCGAATCGTATTTCAACAGGTGTGCCAGCGTCCTGGTATCAGTGATGTCGTTGACCGCGACGAAATCGATCTCCCGGTCGCCGAGTGCCGTGCGAAAAATATTGCGCCCAATGCGACCGAACCCGTTGATCCCCACCTTAACCGCCATGCGCTGCTGTCCTCCTCTTTCCCTCTCTCAGATAATTACACGTCAACCGCGGCAGTTAACCCGAAGACAACTGAACAAGGTTGATCCTTGGAAGAACTGGCAAGATAATGCTCGCTTGGCAACACTGTCAAGCGCGCAATTTACGAAGCTTTTTGAAACCGCTTGGGGACCAATGACGTAGTACGGAGTGACCTGACGCTCTCTGTCTGCCCGCAAAGCGACATGCACCAGGTCGCAAATCAAAGTTCACTTTTTCTGAGGAGCACGGTTCGATGTCGAATTATTCGGTTCGTCTAATGATGAGAGCGCACCTGCTGGCGCTTTTGCTTTTCACCGGCGGTGCGGGCGCAATTGCGCAAACACCCAGCCCAACTCCGGTGAATCCGGCCACGCTGCCGCCCGGAACCGAGGTGCAGTCACCGACCGCACCGCCCGGAGCGCAGCCCGTTCCGACCGCGCAGCCTACACCGGTCCAACCGGAACCGCGGCAGCCGATTTACCCGGATGTGCAACCGCAGCCCGTGCCGCCATTGCCTGACCTGACGCGCGTGGGCGTCTTGAGCAGCAACGTGGTCGCGTTGTCGATGAACGACGCCATTCGCCGCGCCCTCCAGAACAACAACGACATCGAAGTCGCGCGCGACGACGTGCGCTATAACGAGCAGGTACTGCGCTCACTGCAGGGCGTGTATCAGCCGACCTTCAGCGTCACGCCAACGCTGACCAAGAACATCGCGCCGCAACAGAGTTCGCTCGGTGGCTCCGGTTCGTCGGGAACAACGAACACCACGGTTCTCACCGTCAGCCCGTCAATCACGAAGACTTTCGAGAAGGGCGGGGGCACCTACACCGTCTCGTTTGCCAACAGCCGCACGAACACGAGTTCAAGCTTCAGCCTGATCAATCCCTATTATTCATCGAACCTATCGCTCCAGGTCACGCAACCTTTGTTGCGCAATCGAACAATTGACGCCAATCGCCATTCGATACGCGTTCAAAAGAAACGCCTCGAACAGACCGACTCTGATTTTCGAGCCCGCACAATTCAGGTGATTGCGCAGGTGCAGGCCGCGTACTGGAACCTGGTCTTCGCGCTGCGTAATCAACAGAACCAGCTCGACAGCTTAAACCTGGCGCGCCAGAACATGCGCAACATCGAAGCTCAAATCGGCGCCGGCGCCAAAGCTCCGCTGGATCGCGCACAGGTCCAGACCGACATCGCGACTCGCGAGTCGAACCTGTTCATCGCCACGCAAAACGTTTCAGTCGCTGAAAATAGTTTGAAGCAGCTCATGCTGCGCGATCCGCAGGCGCCGGAATGGTCGGCTCAGCTCACGCCGACCGACACGCCGGCGTTTGACCTGTCGCCCGTGGATCTCAACGGCTCGCTTGAGGAAGCTCGCAAGAGCCGGCCCGAGCTGCGGCGCCTCAATCTACAGAAAGAAATCAACGCGGTCGACGTTCAGTACTACCAGAATCAGAATCTGCCGCAAGTAGATCTTACGTCCACGGTGGCGGCGACCGGATTGGCCGGCTCGGCCACCGGCCTGCCCACGGGCACGTTGGTGCCGCTGATTTCGGGAAGCTCGACAACCAGTTCCACCGGCTTCCTGCTGGCGCAGATTCAGGACATCCAAAGACGCGCAGCGTTCCCCGTCGCGGTCGTTCCGAATGTCGCCGCTTCAGGAGCGCCGTCGAACCTGATCGGCGGTTACGGTAAGGACCTGAGCAATCTTCTTGGTTTTAGCACCCGCAACATCACGGTCGGCGTCGCGATCTCGTTCCCGATTCACAATAAGACCGCCCAGGCCAATCTGGCCGGCGCGCGCATTCAAGGCGAACAGCTTGACGCGTCCGTGCGCTCGCAGGAGCAGGCGATCGAAATGGACGTGCGCAATGCCGCCCAGGCAGTTGACACGGCGCAAAGACGAATGGTGACGTCGCGTCAGGCTCGAGAAAGCGCGGAACAGCAACTTGCCGGCGAGCAGAAACTCTATGAAGTTGGCCGCTCAACGACTTTCCTGTTGCTGCAGCGCCAGAACGAGCTGACTATCGCGCGGACTAACGAACTCCAGGCGCAGACCGACTACAATAAAGCGCTGGCCGACCTGCAACGCGCGACCTCGGCCACACTGCGCATCAACAACGTCGTGGTCGAGAATCCCACGAAGCCTTGATCATTTCCGATTGTCGATTGCCGATTGCCGATTTCGGCCGTGTATACTTGAGTAGCCGGCCTTAGAAGTTGGCAATCGGAAATCGGCAATTGGCAATGAAAATCACCGCGGCCATCATCACCTTCAACGAAGCCGAGAACATCCAGGCCGCGTGCGAATCAGTAGCCTGGGCCGACGAGATCCTGGTCGTTGATTCAGAATCCACCGACAACACTCGCGAGATCGCGGCCCGTTGCGGCGCCCGGGTGATTCGGAATGCCTGGCCGGGATTCTCGGCTCAAAAACAATTTGCCACGGACGCGGCCGCGCACGATTGGATCTTCAGTCTGGACGCCGACGAGCGCGTTTCGCCTGAGTTGCAAGCTGCGATTGGCTCGCTGCGCAGCGCAAAGGAATCAAACCTCGCTGACGGTTATCGCGTCGCGCGTCGCGCTTTCTACATGGGACGTTGGATTCGCGGCGGCGGCTGGTATCCCGATCGCCAGCTCCGCCTTTTCAAACGCGCGCGCGGGCATTGGCGCGACCGGCTGATCCATGAATCCGTCGCGATGGATGAAGGCGCGCGCGTGGAAACGCTCAAAGGAGATCTGCTGCACTACACAATTCGTGATTCGGCGCACCACCAGCACATGATCGAAACACGTTACGCTCCGCTCGGCGCACAGCAGATGTTAAGGGACGGCAGACGCACTTCAGGTCTACAGCTCAAGGTTGCGGGACCTGCGGCGTTCGTTCGCAGTTTTGTCTTAAAAGGCGGCTGGCGCGACGGCCGCGCCGGACTTGCGATTGCTCGTTTTGCCGCCCGCCACGCTGCTCTCAAGCACGCCATCCTCTATCAACTTCAGAATCGAAAATCAGAGGAAGCTTCCCAAACTCCCTCTCCCTTTGGGAGAGGGTCGGGGTGAGGGCCTAACCGGGACGAGGCAAAAGAAAAACTCTCTTGTGTTGTATCCAGGCCCTGCGTGAGTAGAAGAGGAAGAAACTCGTGAGTTCACATCCGTCCCTAATCCCTCACCCTAACCCTCTCCCAGAGGGAGAGGGAGAAATCAGTAGGCAGCCCATTTCAGCCGCGCTACAATGCCACTCGAAATGATCTTGCAAGCAACAGAAATCGTCTTCGGACTGCCGCGATGGATCGTGATTGCGTTCATGGCGGTGCTCGGCGCAATGATCGGCAGCTTTCTCAACGTCGTCATTCATCGCGTGCCGCGCGAGCAATCGATCGTCTTGCCAAAGTCCGCCTGCCCTGCTTGCGGCGCGGCCATACATTTCTACGACAACATTCCCATCCTCAGCTTTTTGATCCTGCGCGGACGTTGCCGTTCGTGTCGCGCACCGATTTCGCCCCGCTATCCGGCGGTCGAAGCGGTGTGCGCCCTGCTCTTCGCCCTGGTCACCTGGCGGGACCGCCTTTCGTTCGCGCTGCCGTTCGACATCGCCTTCGCCGCGGCGATGCTCGCGCTGGTCTTCATTGACTCTGAGCACATGATTCTGCCGAACGCCATCACTTATCCCGGAATTCTCTTCGCTTTGATCGCTCGCGTCGCCGTTCCGTATCTGGGCGGCGCTTCGGATTTCGACGATCTGCCTTACCTGCTTTTAGTTTTTCCGGGAGTTCCAGTATGGGGCGTTTCGCTGATTGGCGCGGCCATCGGCGCGCTGGCCGGCGGAGGCTCGCTCTGGTTGATGGGCTTTGTCTGGAAGAAACTTCGCGGCGTTGAGGCGATGGGTCTGGGCGACGTCAAGATGATGTTGATGGTGGGAGCGTTTCTCGGTTGGCGGCTAGCCGCGCTGACAATTTTTATCGGCGTCTTCTCTGGATCGCTGGCGGGAATTGCCTTGATGCTCCGGCGCGGCCAGCGCAACTTGCAGATGATGTTGCCGTTCGGAATCTTTCTCGGGATTGGGGCCGTCGTGTCTTTGATAGCCGGCACCCGCATTATTGAGTGGTACGTTTCGCAGTTCAAATGATCAATGCCCATTAGCCGCCTCCAAGTCTGGCTGACCCTGCTCGTCGGCATTTTTCTCGCCGGCGCGGTCGTGATGTTCGCGGTGTTTGCGCTGGCGCCAAACACTGCTGCGATCAATCGTCCGATCCTGCTTACCGGATTTATTGTCGCGCTGTTTCTGAGCCTTGTCTGCATTGCCTGGCTGCTGCGCGGACTCTTGCGGCCGTACAGCCAACTGGTAGGTGAGGCCAGGCGCGCGCCCGTCGAGCATTCCGGCGCGATTCAGAACGAAGCTGAGTTTGTCCTCGAAACTTTTCAAAACGTCATCGCGCAGCTTCAGTCTCAGCAGCAAGAGCTTCAGCGCCTGACCGAACAGGCCAGCGAGCGCGCCGATTCCGCTGAGCGCTTCAGCGACCGCATCGTCGCGAGCATGCCGACCGGCTTGATCGCGTTTGACTCGTCCGGGCACGCCACCGTAATCAATGGG
>DATGVD010000424.1:0-13471 GCA_035300785.1 Pyrinomonadaceae bacterium
CGTCCCTGACTCGGCCCGGTCAAGCCCGAAGATGGTTCGCACGAATTGGGTTCTCCCGGAACCCATCAAGCCGGCGACGCCGAGAACTTCGCCGCGCCGTAAATCCAAGCTTGCTTGTTTCAAGCCTGGCGGCGCACTCAGGTCGCGCACCTCGAGCACAATCTCTTTGTGCTGTCCGACGTCCAAAGCTCGGCGGGAGAAAAGATTCTGGACTGGACGTCCTACCATGTGCGCGATCATCTGATCGTCCGAGACGGACGCGATCGCGCCGCTAGCGACGCTCCGGCCATCCCGGAGGACCGTGAAATTGTCGGCAATCTCGCGCACCTCCTCGAGAAAATGGCTGATATAGATCACGGTAGCGCCCTGGTTTCGCAATTGGCTAATCAGACCAAACAACCGCTCAACATCGTCGCGCTGCAAGCTGCTGGTCGGCTCGTCCATCAGGATGATGCGTGACTGCGCCGCGATGGCGCGGCAAATCTCAACTATCTGCCGGGCGGCGATCGACAGATCTGACACCCGGGAATGGGCGTGAATCTCGGGATGGTGAAACGTTTTCAAAACTTCAAGGGTGCGTTCGTGAAGGCGGCGCTGGTCAACCAAACCAAACCGAGACGGCTCCACTCCCATTAGAATGTTTTCCGCCACCGACAGGTGTGGGAACAGCGAAAGCTCCTGATGAATGAGTGCGATTCCTCTGAGGCGCGCATCCAGCGGTGACGCGGGAGAGTAAGTACTCCCTTCAACCTCCATCGTGCCGCGATCCGGCTGAAGCAAACCCGCCAGCACATTCATCAGAGTGCTCTTGCCCGCTCCATTCTCGCCAATCAGAGCGTGCACCTCGCCCCGTTGCAACCGCAGGCTCACACCGTCCAGAGCCACTGTTGGTCCAAAGCTTTTATGAATGTCGGAAAGGGACAAGACGGTCATTTTTCAATCATCGCTTCCATGCCTGGCCGTTTGGAAACTCGTAGTAATCAAGCGAATCAGCTTTCATCTCAATGCTGTATCCCGGGTCGAGCGGCGGCAGATAGTTACCGTTCCTGATCGCAGCAGGAAAGACAAAGTGTTCGTGAAGATGATCGACGTACTCGACGATGCGATTCTCAAGCGAGGCGCTAACCGCTATGTAGTCGACCAGTGAAAGGTGTTGGACATATTCGCACAGGCCAACGCCGCCGGCATGCGGGCACACGGGTACGCCGAACTTTGCCGCCATCAGCATCACCGCAAGCACTTCGTTCACGCCGCCGAGCCGGCAGCTATCTATCTGGCAAAAGCTGATGGCGCCGGCTTGCAGGAGTTGTTTGAAGACCACTCGATTCTGGCAGTGTTCTCCGGTGGCGACGCCAATTGGCGCGACGGCCTTCGCGATTTTCGCGTGGCCCAGAACGTCATCGGGTGAGGTTGGTTCTTCAATCCAATGCGGCTGGAACACGGCCAATTCTTTCATCCATTCGATAGCCTGATTCACGTCCCAGACCTGGTTGGCATCCATCATCAATCGCCGGCCCGGACCGATCTCTTCGCGAATAATCCGCGCGCGACGGACATCGTCCTCAAGATTCCGTCCGACCTTCATTTTGAAATGGGTCCAGCCCTGGGCTAATCCTTCGCGCACCAACCGGCGCACCTTTTCGTCCGAATAACCCAGCCATCCCGCGGAGGTGGTGTACGCCGGATAACCAACCCGCCGCATTTCTTCCTCTCGCGCGGTCCTGGTCGTCTCGTGGCGCCGCAAGATGTCGATTGCTTGAGCGGGAGTCAAGGCATCGCTGATATGCCGGAATGGAACGCACGCCACGACCTGCTCCGGCGTCATATCAACCAGCAGTTTCCACAACGGCTTGCCTTCGGCTTTGGCGTAGAGATCCCACACGGCATTGACCAGCGCCGCCGTCGCCAGATGAATCACGCCCTTTTCCGGACCCAACCAGCGCACCTGACTGTCGGACGTGATCTGGATCCAGAACGCACCCAGATCCTGCACCAGCGATTCGAGGGTCCGGCCCAGCACATGATGTTTCAGGGCATGGACCGCCGCGACGCAGATTTCGTTGCCGCGTCCGTTGGTAAACGCTAACCCGAAGCCCTGCAGCCCGCGTGGGCTGTCGGTTTGCAGCGCGACGTAGGTTGCCGAGTAATCGGGATCGGGATTCATCGCGTCCGAACCGTCGAGCGTAGCCGAGGTGGGAAAGCGAATATCCCGGACGATGACGTTGGTGATTGTGGTCGACATTCAATTCGCCTTTAAACGTGTGATTCTTGATCTTGATCTAACAATCGCTCGCAGACTCTGCCTGATGTTCGGGCTACTGACCCCGGGATCACGCCGCAATCATTCGCGCGCTGCGCCAGCGGTCGACAGCGACGGCAATCACGATGAGCGCGCCGATGATGATCTCCTGGATATAGTTGGGCCAGCCGATCTGCTGACAACCATTGCGCAGAAACGCCATGATGAGAGCACCAATCATCGAGCCTAAGATGGTGCCTTCACCTCCGCTTAAACTACCGCCGCCGATTACTACCGCGGCGATTATGTCGAGTTCCAAACCTGCCGCCACGGTCGGATCGCCCTGTCGCAGACGCGACATCTGCATCACTCCTGCGAGCCCGAATAGCAAGCCGGCCAGTCCGTAGATGCAAATCTTCAAGCGATCGGTAGCGATGCCGCACGCGCGCGCTGCTGCTTCGTTGGATCCAAGCGCGAAAACGCGTCGTCCGAAAACCGTGCGGCGCAAGACGACTGCAGCAAGGATCGCCAAAGCAATCGCGATCCAGACACCTGGGGCAACCAGCAGCCATCGCGATCTGGGAACGGTAAGCAACAGATCGTTGGCCCAGGTGTCCGGGGGGTTCACAGTTTGCGAACCGGAGATTCCTTTGGCGACGCCGCGCGCCACGCCCAGCATTCCCAGAGTCGCAATAAACGGCACCACTCGCAGCCGCGTGATCGCCAGGCCGTTGCTCAGGCCCACGAGGCCGCCCACCAAAATGCCGGCGCCGATCGCCACCGTCGTCGATAGTCCGGCGTTGATGCCCAGCGCCGCTATCACTCCAGTCAGAGCAATCGACGAACCCACCGAGAGATCGATCCCTCCGCTAATAATTATCATCGTCATACCGATCGCGCCGATGGCGACGATGACGGTTTGCGCCAGAACAGTGCGGAGGTTCTTCGGTGACAGATAACGCTCGGGCTCGCCCATGAGGATTGCGAAAGTGGCAATGACCAACACCAGTCCCAGCAGCGGACCGAGACGGTTCAGCCAAGTCCGCGCCAGATTCGAACCGGAGATTGCCGGATTGGAATTTATCTCAGCGATCATTCTCAGGGCGATCGAGTCAGAACCGGGAGCGGTAGCGACCGGATCAGAGACTCAACTTGAGTGCGCGATCCCCTCGCTATCGCTCGGGCTTTCGGAAACGAAGTCACTTCAAATACTGATCCAGCGGAGGGTGCAGCAGAGCCTGGGTTTCGTTGGCGTCCAGATTGTCGAGCGTAATCATGGTAACGCCGGTGTCGATCCGCTTATCGACCGTCTTCCCTTGCAGATGCTCGACCATCGTGCGCACGCCAAGATAACCCATGTTGAATGGATTCTGCACCACGATTCCATGCAACTGTTTTGCGCGCATTGCGTCAATGAAAGATTGGCTGGTGTCAAAACCAACAAAGATTACTTTGCCCGCCTTGCCGATGTCTTGCAGCGCCAGCAGCATGCCCGCAGTCGTCGATTCGTTGGGCGTAAAAATTCCCTGTACCTCGTCGCCAAAACGATTCAGCAAATTCTCAGAGGAGCGTTTGGCGGTGTCGCGCGTGGCGCCGCCGTACTGATCAGTAGAGATTAGTTCGATGTTAGGATACTTTTGCTTGATCTCCTGAAGAAACCCGTCTTCGCGATCTTGCGTGCTCGCCGAACCTTCCGCATAGCGCAGCATGATCACCTTGCCCCTCCCGCCCAGCAGTTGGCCCAGACGATCAGCCGCGAGCATGCCCCCTTTGCGATTGTCGGTCGCCACAAAGCTGACGATCGAGTTCGAGTCGAGCGCTGAATCAATGATCACTGTCGGCACGTTGGCAGTCTTGGCCTCTTCGACCGGACGAGCCAACGCGCGGTTGTCGAGCGGCGCCAGGACGATGCCGTCAACGCCCTGCGAAGTAAAGCCCTCGACGACCTGAATCTGTTGCTCGCGATCGTCCTCGCGCAGCGGGCCCTTCCAGATCACTTCCACCTGGCTTCCCTGCGTCGAGAGTTCGCGCGCCGCTTTGATGCTGCCGGCGTGAATGCTCTTCCAGAACTCGTGCGACGTGCCCTTGGGAATGACCGCGATGGTGAGCTTCTTCCCGGTCCCCGCGCCTTTCGGTCCCGAACGATTGCAGCCGAAAACGGCAACTGCAATGCAAACCGCGAATATCAAAATCATTTTGCGCATCGTCTGTTTCTCTTTCATCTTCGTCTTTCGGATTACGCTGGGCTGCCCACAGCTTCAACCGGAGCCTCCACCGGACTGTTTAAGATTCCGAGCCCTTCGATTTCAACTTCCATCTGGTCGCCATCTTTCAGAAATACCGGCGGCTTGCGCGCAAATCCAACGCCCGACGGCGTACCCGTGGCAATCACATCGCCTGGTTCGAGCGTAATCGTTTCAGAAAGAAACGATATCAGTTGCGGAATGCCGAAGATAAGATTATCGGTGTTGGAATCCTGCATGGTCCGACCGTTGAGGCGCAATTTGATCGAAAGCTTGTGGGGGTTGGGAATTACATCGGCGGTAACGATTGTCGGTCCCATCGGCGCAAACGTATCACAGGATTTCCCCCGCTGCCATTGACCGTCCGCGAATTGAAAATCGCGCGCACTGACATCGTTGAAGGCGGTGTAGCCGAGCACGTATTCGAGAGCGCGATTCGCGACACTTTTAGCGCGCCGCCCGATGACAACCGCTAGTTCCGCTTCGTAATCAACTTGTTTACTGGTATCAGGCAGGACCACGGCCTCACCCGGCGCAATCACAGCGGTCGCAAACTTCGAAAACACGACCGGCCTTTCCGGAATCGCCATATTACTTTCAGCAGCGTGGTCCCGGTAATTGAGCCCGATGCAAATCAGCTTTCCCGGACGCGGGACTGGCGCAAGCCAATAAGCCTCTGACCGCCTCGTTAACCAACCCTTTTCAATTGCTTGAGCGAGCAGTCGCGAATCGGGCACCAGTGTTTCGTATGTCTTGCGCGACCTCTGAAACCATGGACCATCCATATCCAGCCAGGCCAGATGATTCGGAGGCCGTTCCCCGCCGTCAAAGGCGCGCTCAAAATCCAGCAGATACTCGCTGTTCAAGAGAGCTCCAACCCGAGGCGATTGCCGGCCATCGGAATCCCCGGTGGTGAAAGTTATGATCTCCATTCTCGATTCAATTCGTCCTTTTAAGTGGTTGTCGGCGGCGTTTCTTCATAAACAATTACGTAAAGCTCTTTCGGGCCGTGCACGCCGATGGCCAGGGTCAATTCGATGTCCGCGGTGCGGGAAGGCCCGGTGATGAAAGTGATGGTCCGGCTCATTCCCATCGGCCCGTCCCGTCGCACGAATCTCAATGCCTCGCCGAGAGATAGACAAATATCGGTGGCGTTGACAATGGCAATGTGCACCGGCGGTAAGAGTGAAACCAGCCGATGACGCTCGCATTCCGACTCCAGGACCAGCGTGCCTGTTTCGGCGATCGCCGCCTGAGCGCTGGTGACTCCAACATCGCAATCAAACAAGTCCGCTACGTTCGGGGTATTTGCCACTTCGGCCGCAACAGCTCCCGCTAATCGTCGCACCAGCGGCGCATCCGACAAAGCGATTCGCCGCGCCGGCACGAGCCTCGTGCGTAGCTCAACGATAATGTCGTTCAATGCACGGGCCGCTTCAACCTCGCCACGGACCACGACGCAGTGCCCGCCCACCGCTTCAAGCTCCTCCCGAAACATTGCCGTCGGCGAACGATGCTCGTTTTGCTTCTGCCTGTTCTCAGGCACGGCCGGAAGCTCGATCGAAGAATCTTTATCGCCGGACGTCACGCCGGCATGCGCCGCCTGCTCTTCCCCATACACGGCATCGCTCTTGGCACTCTGCGCCAGATGATCGCGGATGGATTTCAGGATCGCCGCGCGCGCGGGATTCGTAACTTGATTACTCGCCGCGTTGCTCATGAACTGGATTTGCCGTTTCGCCATTGCTCCCGGAAAGTGCTTGCCTCAATTGGGCGCAGGTCGCGCACGCTGGTCCACGCGGCCAGCGGTGGCGCAACGCGCCCCAATAAGCCGGCCACCTTTCCGATCTTTCCGCCGCGAATCACGAAACGTTGCAGCATCCGCAACGTTCGACCACACCATTCGTACAATCGGGGCCGAGTCATCACCGCAGCCCACAATTTGAAAGTGACTCGCTCAACTCCGTGGCCGGCGAGTATAGGTGCCTGGCGGTCGCGGCTTGGCCCTTCCGTGATCTCAGCGCGTAAGTACAAGAGCAATTCCGGAATATCTATTTTAACCGGGCAAACTTCGCGGCAGGCGCCGCACAGGCTGGACGCGTAAGGGAGTTGCGCTGCCTTGGCCAATCCGAACAACTGCGGCGTGATAACCGCGCCGATTGGGCCAGGGTAAACCGATCCGTATGCATGCCCGCCGATCTGTTGGTAAACGGGACATGCATTGAGGCACGCGCCGCAACGGATGCAGGCAAGCGATTGCCGGGTGATTCTGTGCGCCAGCATTTTCGATCGCCCGTTGTCGAGCAAGACAATGTGAAGTTCGTCCGGTCCTTCCTGGTCTGCACTGCGTTTCGTTCCCGTGATCAGCGATTGATAAGCAGTCAGGTGTTGCCCGGTTCCCGATCGCGGCAGCAATTTCAGGAACACCTCAAGGTCCGCGAAGGTCGGTATTACCTTCTCAATTCCCATCACCGCGATGTGGGTCTTTGGCAGGCTGGTAGTCAGACGAATGTTGCCTTCGTTTTCCAGAATCAGGATCGTTCCCGTTTCGGCGACGCCGAAATTGACGCCACTAATTCCGATGTCCGCCGCCGCGAACTTCTGGCGCAAGACCTGGCGAGCAACGCTGGTCAATCGGTCGATATCGCCGGTGGGCTCGATCCCAAGTTTTTCCGTGAACAGCTCAGCGATCTGGCCTTTGGTCTTGTGAATCGCCGGGGCAATGATATGCGAAGGAGTCTCGCCGGCAAGTTGAATGATGTACTCACCCAGGTCAGTTTCAAGCGCGGCCACGCCTACGGCTTGCAGGGCCGCGTTGAGATGGATTTCCTCGGTCACCATGCTCTTGCTTTTCACGACCAGGCGCGCCCCTCGTTCACAGGCGAGGCGGCAAACTATGCCGTTCGCTTCGTCCGCATCGCGCGCCCAGTGAATTTGGGCCCCAACTTTTTCGGCGTTGGCCGCAAACTCTTCCAGATATTGATTGAGGTGAAGCAGGGTCTCGTCTTTGATCGCGCGCGCCTGCGAGCGAAGCTCTTCCCAGTTGTCGAGACCCCTGGCGGCCTCGAGCCGGCGCGCGCCAAACAACGAGGTCGCGTTCCGCAAGGCGCCGCGCAACTGCACGTTGGCCAGGGCCGCGCGCGCGTTTGCATCAAACGTCTCTGTGGTCGGGTGATCCATTGATCATGCTTACTTTCTTACTCCCTCTCCCGTTGGGAGAGGGTTGGGGGTGAGGGCTTAGCCGCAACCAGGTTTCGATCTCTTTTCCCACTCTGCTTCGTGAGAATAAAACAAAATAATTACAAATGATGCTCGACTAGACCCTCACCCAACCCTCTCCCAACGGGAGAGAGCTCGTAAATCGTTCGGACACTGCTACTGCCCCGCCAAAAGTTCCGCCAGATGCATCACCCGGACTTTCGATCCGAGGCGCGATAAACGGCCGCCGATCTGCATCAAGCAACTGGCGTCACCAGACACGACCGCGTCCACGCCGGCGCGTTCGATCGATTGGATCTTCTGCTCCAGGATGGCGGCGGAAATTTCCGGATACTTAACTGAGAACGTGCCGCCAAAACCGCAACACGCCTCGGCGTTTTCCAACTCAACGAATTCCGTTTCACGCACGCGGTTGATCAGCCGCCGCGGCTCATCTCTAATATTCAAATCGCGCAAACCATGACATGCGTCATGCCAGGTCACTCTTCCGGCAAAACGTGCCCCTACGTCGTCGATCTTGAGTACGCGTACCAAAAACGAACTAAGCTCAAATGTACGTTCGGCAACCGCGCGCGCCCGCCGGCGCCAATGCTCGTCTTCCGGAAACAACGCTTCGTAGTGATGGACCATTGCGGTGCACGATCCGGACGGGCTGACAATCGCCTCTGCCTTACTGTCTTCGCAAAGTTCGATGAAACGCTCGGCCACGCGGCGTGCTTCGGCGCGATAGCCGGTATTGAAGGCGGGCTGTCCACAGCAGGTTTGGCGCTCGTCAAACTCGACCGTACAGCCGGCGCGCCTGAGCACCTCGACGCTACTCGTGCCGATCGAGCTCCATATCTGATCGACAAGACAGGTGACGAACAAACCGACCTTCATTGCCGATTTCCGATTTCTGATTGTTGATTGAGAGCCCCAGTCATTGGCCTGCTCAAGATCAGCTCAACGAACCATCCGCGCGGACTACTATTTCAAAATACCTCAACTCACGCTCAATACCAATCGAAATGCAGAAATTGGCAATTGGCAATTCCTAGAGGGTCACAATCCCCTTGATGTAGCCGCACGTGTGAATGTCCTTGACGAAAGCGTCCTGAACAGCCTCGAGAGAAGTGTAACGGTGTGTGATTAGAGAGGCGACGTCGATTTCGCGTCGCTCAATGAGGTTCAGGGCGCGCAGATACACCGACGGGCGGCCGTCGGGTTCGAACCCTCCGGATGCGCCCACCGGCGTGACCAGCGTAGGTTCCCTGAACATCAAATTATTGAGCACGCTTAAATCGACCCCGGCGTGGCCGTGTCCGTAGAGCAGCACGGTCGCCTGTTTTCGAATAAGTCCGGGAATAAACGCGAGGACCTGTCCGGCCCCCGATGCTTCAATCAAATAGTCCACGCCTTTTCCGTTCGTACAGTCCTGCACCGCTTCAACCGCGTCTCTCTCTCCCGGATCGATTACGTGATCCGCGCCGAACTGCCGCGCCAGCCTGCGCTTGTCTTCGTTGGGCTCGCTTACCAGAAGCAACCCATCGTAGCCTAGTACGCGCCGCAAATACTGGATGAACATCAATCCGGCCGGACCGGCTCCACAGATGAGCACCGAGCGCACGCGGGGTTCGGACGAACCGCCGTTAAGGTGATAGCGGGACCGCGCCCGGGCAACCGCATCCGCCGAATGGATGATGCAACCCAGCGGCTCGACCACCGCAGCCTCGGCCACATCAAGTCCGCTGCGAACGGGTATCGCGTTGACTGCCGGCACCGAAATGAACTCAGCCAATCCACCCGGCAACCCGGTGATCCCGTGCTCAGCATAGAACTCGCATTGATGCGAATCTCCAGAGCGGCAGTACTCGCAGAACGTGGCTCGTTTCAGGCTCGAACAGTTCAGTCCCTGGTCCACCACCACCCGGTCGCCGACTTGCAAATCAAGGACCTGGTTACCCACCTCTTCGATGCGTCCGCTGATCTCGTGTCCCAGGACCTGTGGCTGGACGTCAAACGGGATGGGCTGGCCATACTCATCCATATTATAGTTTGCGTGACCGGCAAAAATTTGCGCGTCCGTGCCGCAGAGACCGACCGCCGAAACTCTCACCAGCACTTCGTGCGGCGAAACACCCGGGCACGGAACCTCGCGCACTTCGAGACGTTCGACGTCGCACAAGACGCCGGCCCGCATAGTCGACGACGCTCGCGTGGTCAATCCGTCCTTTTCGAAAAGTTCGATCGAAGTGCTCAAACTGCTTTCTCCTGGTCTCTGGCCAACTCTGGCTCAAGATCGCCCATATCCAACCGTCGGGCGTCCCGCAAAACAGCGAAACGCCGCATGGTCTCTCGCACACCCGCCTCGAGCGGCGTCGACGGTAACTCGCCTATCACTCGTCTGATCGCGGCGTCATCCATCGCGGCCGCGATCGGAATAGGCGGGCCCCCGTAAGTAACTAATTCGCGATCGGGCCGCGCGGAATTCCGGTTGATGAGTTCCGCAATTCGCTCGACCCCCACGGTTTCGCCATGGAGATTGAACACGTGCGCTCCAGCAGGCGCCGCGTCAGCACAAGCGATAAAGGCTGCGGCCGTATCAGCCACATACTGGAAATCTGTGGCCCCACTGAAGCGTATGTGAAACGGAAGTCCCAGTACCGCGGCCTTCATCGCCTTTGTCGGATCGCTCGTCAAACCTGAATCGCGATTTACGCCATAGACTGTCAACGGTCTCAAGCCGACGCTGGAGAGGCCATGTTCGAGAAAATAGACCCGCGCGTTGCCTTCGTTCGTGCGTTTGAAAACTCCGTAGTGAGTCGCCGGTTCGGATTGGGCACTTTCACCGAGCGGGCTATTGGCATTACTCGCACCGAAAACGGCGGCGGAACTCGCATAGATCACGCGCGCCAAGCCGAGCGCCTTTGCTGATTCGAAGACGTTAAGAGTGCCGACTACATTGACGAAAGCCCCGGCCACCGGATCGGCTTTGCACGTCGGCACTTGTAATCCAGCGAGGTGAATGATGCAGCGCGCGCGCGCGGCCTCAAGGGCGGAACGTACGACGCTGATATCAGTTATATCCCCCACAACGAAACGGACGCGTTCCAGATCGCGCGGCTCCATGATGGCAAGAAGTCGACGTGGGTCGTCGCTCCGATCGAAAACGACAGGCGTGTCTCCGCGCTCGCAGAGCGACTTTACAATCCACGATCCGATACAGCCTTGCGCTCCGGTTATGAAATACGTCTCCATTTTAATTTCTCTCTCCCTCTGGGAGAGGGTTAGGGAGAGGGTCTATACGCTGCTGCTTACTCCCTCACCCCGGCCCTCTCCCAAAGGGAGGGAGGTCTCCGAATGATCTCAAGCTGCTCGTGCCTGGTCCTGCAGACGGTAAAACTCGGTGGCGTTTCTGGAGAAGATGCAGCGTCGTTCGTGCTCATTGAGATCCGCGAGCAGGGACTGAAAGGCTTCCAGGACTCGATCGTATGAAGCCGCCCGCAGGCACACCGGCCAATCGCTGCCGAACATTAATCGTTGCGGTCCAAAATACTCCAGCGCCGTCTCCACGAATCGTTTCAAATCTTCTATCCGCCAGTTAGTCCAGCTTGCTTCAGTTACTAATCCAGAGAGTTTACACGAGACGTTCGGATGTGCCGCAACCTCCTTGATCGCGCGAGCCCAATCACTGATCTCGCCGTTCGCGATGGGCGGCTTGGCCAGGTGATCGATCACCAGGCTTAGTTCCGGACAACTTTCTGCCACTGTCCTGACGTGCTTCAGGTGCCGCATGTGTACGAGCAAATCATAAGAGACGCCCGAAGCTGCCAGACGGCAGAGCCCCGCAATCACGTTCTCCTGAATCAACCAATCATCAGCGGGCTCGCTCTCAACCAGGTGACGCACGCCCTTGAATTTCGGATGCGCGATAAACTCATTCAACTGGTGTCCGACTTCACGCCCGCTTAAGTCAACCCAACCGACAACACCCGCGATAAATGGATATTGATCCGAAAGGCTCAACAGCCAGCGAGTTTCCTCCAGACTATTGCTCGCTTGAACCAGGATCGTTTTTTCGACACCGCAGCGTTTCAATATCGGCTCGATCATAGCCGGCAAGTAATCGCGATAAAGAACCTCGTCTTCACGACTCATCCATGGATAGTCGAAACGCCCAACCTGCCAAAAGTGCTGGTGACTGTCGACGATGCCCATGATCATTTCAACTCCTTCTCCTTCTGGGAGGGGCTCGGGAAGAGGGACTTAGCAATGGAAGAAGCGGAGGTCATTTGCTTTCCACTCATGCCCTCACCCTGGCCCTCTCCCAGAGGGAGAAGGAAACTCAGACGACCTTGTAAATTCCTTCGCGCGGTCTGGTCGCCCGCTTACCTTCGTTATCCTGTCTTGGCTCGCCATCGCATTCGAGCGCAAACGTGGTCACCAGATCGGGCGCCTTCTTTGGCAGTCCCGTCAGTCGCACACGAAAATCGTCTTGTTCAAATTTCACCGGCGCGTTGGTGGCAAGCATCTTGACGGACGTGACTTTGTTCACGAGGTTGCCGATCACCACAGTTTCGCCGGGCCAGTAGTGAACGTGCGCGTACAACGTATTCCCCTTGCGGGTAAAACTCACATAGTTTCCGCGCCTGGGCTGACAGTGATCGGACTCGCGGATGGTCGCCCCATTCCGGCTCATCCAATCACCGACCGCAGTCAGAATCCTGACCGACTCCTCGGGAATCGAGCCGTCAGGCTTTGGTCCAATATTCAAGAGATAGTTTCCGCCGTCCCGCGCACACGTGATCAAATTGCGGATGACCGTCGTGGGGCTCTTCCAGTTAAAGTCTGCCGCGTGATACCCCCAACTGTCATTCAAAGTCATGCACGATTCCCATGGCCGGTTGGCTGAGGCTTCAATGCGCTGTTCGGGTGTGTCAAAATCTTCCGGAATCTTCGAACGATTGTTAATGATGATGTCCGGCTGCAGCTTTCTCACCATCTGATTCATTTCGACTGATTCCCAGCCTTTTGCATCCAGCGGCCAGGCCACGTCGTACCACAGAATGTCCACCCTGCCATAATTCGTCATCAACTCTCTTACTTGTCCGTGAATGTATTCGACGAAACGCTTACGCGCGGCTTCGTCGGTCTTACATCGGGCCCCGTCCGGATGGTGCCAATCCATCAGTGAATAATAGAATCCGAAACGCAAACCCTCGGCGCGCGCCGCATCGACGTATTCCCGCACGAGATCTCTGCCCGGCCCCTGCTTCGGGGCGCAATAGTCGGTGAGCCTGGTATCGAAGTTACAAAAGCCTTCGTGGTGCTTGGTAGTCATCACCATGTATTTCATGCCCGCGCTCTTGGCCAGTCGCGCCCAAGCCCGCGCCGCGTTCGGGATCGGCTTGAACTGAGGGGCGAGACGTTCGTACTCGCTCACGGGAATGCCTTCGTTTTCCATCACCCACTCGTGACGGCTGAGGGTGCTATAGAGTCCCCAATGAATGAACATCCCGAACTTTGCGGCGTGCCACCATTGCATCCGGCGCTCGCGATCCTCGACTGTTGAAGTCGTCGGCGCGCCGTTGTCAGCCGGCCTGGCCTGCTGGGCGAAAGCAATGTCCTCTCTGGTCGCCCCAATCGCCAGAGCGCCGGCCGCTCCACCCATCAATGTCAGGTAGTCTCTTCTATTAATTCTCGCCATGCGTTACGCTCCATCTTCAAGACGTTCGGGTTTACTAGATGGTTGACGCCGCGGAGAATTGTCGAACCTTCGCAGCGAGCCATG
>DATGVD010000425.1:0-2433 GCA_035300785.1 Pyrinomonadaceae bacterium
GATTACCGCGTGATTCTGGAGCCGTCCGAGACACTTGTCGGCACGCTGAACGAAGACTTCGCGATCGAGAGTCTGGCCGGCGATATCTTTCAACTCGGCAACACTTCATATCGCATCAAGCGGGTCGAGCCGGGCAGCGTGCGCGTCGAAGATGCGAAAGGTCAGCCGCCCTCAATTCCCTTCTGGCTGGGCGAAGCGCCCGGACGCAGCACAGAACTTTCGGCAGCCGTGTCGCGTCTGCGAACAGAGATCGGTGACAGAACTGACGCGTCAGCGAACGACGCGGGCGAGGGCACGCGCGCTACCAGTTTGCAGTGGCTCACAAATGAAGTCGGTCTTCAGAGCGGCGCCGCCGAACAAATCGTCGAGTACCTGGTCACAACAAAGTTGGCGCTCGGCGTGATGCCCACGCAACAACAGATCGTCGCCGAGCGATTCTTTGACGAAAACGGCAGCACGCACGTCGTGATTCATGCGCCTTTCGGCAGCCACCTGAATCGCGCCTGGGGCCTGGCGCTGCGCAAGCGCTTCTGTCGCACTTTCAATTTCGAGCTGCAAGCCGCGGCCACGGAAGATTCAATCGTGCTCTCGCTCGGTCCCACGCATAGTTTTCCGCTCGACACGATCTTCAGCTATCTCAATTCGAAAACTGTGCGCGACGTTTTGACGCAGGCGCTGCTCGACGCGCCGATGTTCAATATTCGCTGGCGCTGGAACGGGACGCGCGCGCTGGCGATTCCGCGCTGGCGCAGCGGCGGCAAGGTCCCGCCGCAACTGCAGCGCATGGCTGCTGAGGACTTGCTGGCGCTGGTCTTTCCCGATCAACTGGCGTGCGCTGAAAATCTCACCGGGCCAATAGAAATTCCGAACCACCCACTCGTCACGCAAACGATTCGCGATTGTCTGGACGAAGCCATGGACATTCGCGGCCTGGAAGCTTTGCTGCAATCGATCGAGCGCGGCGAGCGCAGCCTGATCGCTCGGGACATGGTGGAACCTTCGCCGTTCGCCGCGGAGATTCTGACCGCGAAGCCCTACGCGTTTCTCGACGATGCGCCCGCTGAAGAGCGTCGCACCCTGGCCGTGATGAATCGCCGCTTCCTCGACGCAGAGTCCGCGGCTGATTTAGGCAAGTTGGATCAAGCAGCGATCGATCGGGTGCGCGAAGAGGCGTGGCCGCAGGCTGAAAGTGCTGATGAGTTGCACGATGCGCTGATGCAGCTTGGCTTCATCACAGTTGCAGAGGGCGCGCGGAATGAATGGCAGGGGTTGTTCGATGAACTTGTGAATGATCGTCGAGCCAGTGTGCTGTATCCACCTGCACGCGGTTCTGAAGCGGAGCTGTGGATTGCGGCTGAGCGTTTGCTACTGCTGCGGGCAATTCATCCGCAGGCATCGCTCACTCCGCCGATCGATCCGCCGGCAAGCTACGCCCGCGAAACCTGGACGTGCGAAGATGCGCTGGTTGAGATTTTGCGCGGGCGACTCGATGGAGTTGGGCCCACGACCGTCGATGAACTCGCCGCCTCGCTTTCGCTTCCGCTGAATAAGATCGAGCAAGCTCTGGCGCGTCTTGAAGGCGAAGGCTTTGCGATGCAGGGCAGTTTTACGCCGGGGATTCGGGGCAGTAGCCCGACCGTAAGGGAGGGCGTGGAAGTCGCCGGCAGGGATGCCGGCGAACCGCAGGCAAGGATGCCTGCGCTCCAAACCGAGTGGTGCTCGCGCCGTCTGCTTGCGCGCATCCACAGCTACACCCTCAATCGCCTGCGTAAGGAGATCGAACCGGTTTCGGCAGCCGATTTTCTGCGCTTCCTGTTCGTTTGGCAAAAAGTCGCGCCCGATCATCAGGTCGAAGGACCTGAGAGTGTCGCTTCGATCCTGGATCAGCTGGAAGGCTTTGAAGCGCCGGCGGGTTCGTGGGAATCCGAGATTCTGCCGGCGAGGCTGGCTGATTATGATCCCGCGTGGCTGGATGCGCTCTGTCTTTCCGGCAAGCTCACCTGGCTGCGTCTGTCCCAGCCCCGGCTGTCGCCGGAAAAGACGAGCAACTCGTCGCCGGTGCGCAGCACACCGGTGGTTTTGCTGAGACGAAAGAATGTCTCCGCATGGAATAAGGTCTTCCCTGCTCCGCCGGAATCAAACGGCGTGACGCTAACGACCAACACTCAAGCTGTCTACGAACATCTCAAACATCACGGCGCCTCGTTCTTCGTAGACATCATCGCCGGCACGAACCTTCTGCCGAGCATGGTTGAGGAAGCGCTGGGTGAGCTCGTGTTTCGCGGCCTGGTAAGCGCGGACAGTTTTACCGGTCTGCGTGCGCTCTTGACGCCGCTCAGCAAGAGCACGCATCGAGAGGTCGAAAAGCGGCGACGAAAACACAAACAGGTTTACAGCATGGACAATGCCGGCCGATGGGTTTGCCTGCAACGA
>DATGVD010000426.1:0-2410 GCA_035300785.1 Pyrinomonadaceae bacterium
CGCGCGCGGCCACCTCGATCTCTCTGATCGTTCCGTGTGTACTTTGCTGTCCGGCGCCGGCGATGAAGGCGAACTCTTCGGGAATAGCCTGACGCGCAGTCTCGATTACCTCGACGTATTCGCGTTCATCGAGATTAACCCGCTCGCCGGTCGAGCCCAGAATGACGTAGCCCGTGATGCCGGTCGTGTTCCACTTCTTGAGGTTTTCGGCGAGCCCCCGGCGATCGAATTCCTCGTCCGCGGCAAACGGCGTAGTCACTGGCAGCAGGATTCCGTGGTAGTTGGTTAGCATAATCCGAGCCGACATTTTAGCAGGGTTGCGGCGCTTTGATTAGGTCACCTATAATCCGTCTGGTTTTGGCCCAACGACAGAGAGGGAAAAATGCCATATCTAAAGCCTGAGCGTCCCGAAAAAGTAACGGCGCCGTCTTTGAAAGCCAGCAAGGAGCGCGGCGAGCGTCTGGTTTGCCTGACCGCCTACGACTATCCCACGGCGCGCATCGTTGACGAAGCCGGCATCGACATCATTCTGGTGGGCGACAGCCTGGGTAACGTCGTGCTCGGTTACGGCAACACGGTGCCGGTCACGCTGGAAGAAATTCTGATTCACGTAAAGGCCGTGCGCCGCGGCGTGCAGCGCGCGCTGCTGGTCGCCGACATGCCCTACGGGTCGTTTCATACCGGCGCGGACGATACCGTGCGGGCGGCATTGAGACTGATCAAAGAGGGCGAAGCCGAGGCGGTCAAGCTCGAAGGCGGACAAAAGCGCGTCAAGCTGGTGAAACGGCTGGTGAATGAAGAGATCGCAGTCATGGGTCACATCGGTTTGACGCCTCAGTCGATCAATCAACTCGGAAATTATCGGGTGCAGGGCAAGACCGCTGATGCCGCGCGGCGTTTGCTCGACGATGCGCATGCTTTGGAAGAGGCGGGCGCGTTTTCGATCGTGTTGGAACTGGTGCCGCGCGAAATCGCGCAGATGATCACTGAGAGTATCAGCATTCCCACGATTGGCATTGGCGCCGGAGTCGCTTGCGACATTCAGGTGCTCGTCTTTCATGATCTACTCGGGATGGCCTTTGGCAAACTGCCGCGTTTTGTGCGCGAGTACGCGAACCTGCGCGATACGATTACTGATGCAGTCACGCGTTGGGCGGAAGATGTGCGCAGCGGATCTTATCCTTCCGAGAATGAATCCTACGGCCTGCCCGCCGATGCCGCCGCTGAATTGCATATCGAAACAAAGAAAGTGAAGACTTAGCCACGAAGAGGCACACAAGGCACAGAAGGATGCGTTCAGAGTTCAACCTTTAGGTTGCTGCCAGACGAACCACACAAGCTGAAGCTTGAACTCTGAACCATCCTTTTGTGCCTTTTTGTGGCTTAATCTCTTATGGAAATTATCAACCTTCGCCAGCGCATGATGTCCGTCGCGCGTCAGATTCGCCGCGAAGGGAATCGCACCATCGGGTTTGTGCCGACGATGGGCGCGCTGCACGCAGGTCATCTCAGCCTGGTGCAGGCGGCGCGCGCGCAGTGCGACGTGGTCGTGGTGTCGGTGTTCGTAAATCCCGCACAATTCGGACCCGAGGAGGATTTTGCTTCCTACCCGCGCGATCTGACGCACGATTCGGCCTTGCTGGACGAGTTCAAAGTCGATTACGTTTTTGCCCCGGCCGTCGCAGAGATTTATCCGCAAGGCTTTTCGACGTACGTCACGGTTGAGGGATTGTCCGACGGACTCGAAGGCGCGGCGCGGCCGGGCCATTTTCGCGGCGTGACCACGGTCGTCGCTTTGCTGCTCAACCTCGTCCGGCCGGACTTTGCCTTCTTTGGCCAGAAGGACGCGCAGCAGGCGATTGTGATCAAGCAGATGATTCGTGATCTGGCTTTCGATAGCGAGGTTGTTATTCTACCGACTGCGCGCGCCGAGTCGGGATTGGCCTTGTCTTCGCGCAATAATTATCTTGACGACGAACAGAGAAAAGCCGCGACGGTTCTGTATCGAAGCCTGTCGCGCGCGGCGGCTGCCTATGACGATGGCGAGCGAAACGCGGAGCGTCTGATAGAAGCAGTGAAAGCGACGGTTAACACGGAACCACTCGCGCGGATCGATTACGTCAGCCTCAACGACGCCGAGACGTTAGAGCAGTTGGATGAGCTTGGCGATCGGCCCGCTTTGATCTCGATGGCGGCATTTATCGGGAAGACCAGACTGATTGACAACGCTGTCTTGGGTAAAGCAAAGAAGCAGGACGCGTCTGGAGCAAAGGCTTAGTAGTGAAACGCTGAAGAGTTATGAAGACGGCTAAAGAACAAGCAATTGACTCAATTTCTCGCTTATCCGCGGACGCGACTTGGCAAGACATCGTGTATTGTTTGCGTGTTAGACGAAAGATCGAAGAGGGCA
>DATGVD010000427.1:0-2195 GCA_035300785.1 Pyrinomonadaceae bacterium
CGACTGTTATCTATCGTGCTTCTTGAACTTCTTGTGTTTGTGCGTGAGAGAAACGCGAGACAACAATGCGAGAAGCAACCAGATACGAACCTACGGTTAGGAGTAGAACGAGAACTATCGCGATTAGCGCCTGTAACTTCCTTCGCTTCGCCGTGTGTCGATAAACAAACACGCCGGCATAGGCCGTCACGCCGAGGGGAATTACAAGACTGCAAAGCAAGAGCCAGTCGTTTTGCGCCAGGAGTCGTGCTGAACCGAAAACCGCAATGGTAACCGCGGACCAAAGGCCGAGGGCAAGGAGAGCCGCGACCAGAGATACTAAGACAAGCAGTTTCCAGCGCATTGAAACTTGACGTTTTTCGAGCGTTAACCTTTTTCGGAAGTGTTGGCAAGAATACCACAGGGAATAATCATCACCGAATGCTAACGCGAAGCGCGCTGATTTACCTCTCACGGCAGGAAGGTCTCAAGGATTTTGCCACCCGCTTTAGCCTTTTCAGGAAACTCACAACCCGATTCATTGCCGGCGAAGATATCGATGAAGCCGTGGCCGCTATCAAAGCTATAAACGCGCGCGGCTGCTCGGCGACGTTCGATCACCTCAACGAATCGGTTACCAGCTCCGCGGAAACGGAAGCCGAAGTGCGCGAGTACCAGGACGTGCTCGCGCGCATCGACGAGAGCGGCATCGCCTCAAACGTTTCGATCAAGCTGACGCAGTTCGGACTGGAAATCGATCCGGAGCTGGCTTATCGCAACGCCCGGCGCGTGGTTACGGAGGCGGTCCGCCGCGGTAACTTCGTGCGCGTAGACATGGAAGGTTCAAACGTCACGCAATCTACCCTCGACGTTTTCAAACGCCTGCGGGAGGAGTTTGGCTTGAACGATGTCGGAGTCGCCCTCCAGTCGTATCTGTATCGCACGATGGAGGACGCTCGCGCTCTATTGAAGATCCCGGCGCGCATACGGATTTGCAAAGGCGCTTACCACGAGCCGCCCGAGGTCGCTTATCCGGACAAGAAAGACGTCGATGATAATTATGTCCGGGTGATGCAGTTGCTTCTGGCGAGCGGCGTCTATCATGGAATCGCGACGCACGATCCGAAAATGATCGATGCCACCGTCGACTTTGCGCAACGCGAAGGCATCGGCAAAGAACGGTTTGAGTTTCAGATGCTATACGGGATCCGGCGTGATTTGCAGGAACAGCTGGCACGCGACGGTTATCGCATGCGCGTGTATGTGCCTTACGGCAAACACTGGTATCCTTACTTTATGCGGCGCCTGGCTGAGCGGCCGGCGAATATTTGGTTTGTGATGAAGAACATGTTCAAGTAAATGGCGAACTACCTCTGGATATTCTGGACGATTCTCGGCGCGATCCTGATCATTGCTGAGGTTTTTACGACCGGCTTTGTGCTGCTCTGGTTTGGCATTGGCGCGTTGGCGGCGGCGCTGGCCGGCCTGCTTGGGGTTCACAGCATACCTTTGCAGTTCCTGATTTTCGCCATAGTTTCTATCGCGCTGACGACAGCTTCGCGCACGATCTTCGTTAACTACTTTTCGCGGGAGAAGAGCGGCGGCGATCTCAAGACGGGCATGGATTCTTTGCCGGGGAAAGTTGGCACTGTGGTATCGTCCAGCCGCGGCGCGATGAACGAAGGCGCAGTAAAAGTGTTTGGATCAACGTGGACTGCGTATCCGGCTGACGGCGAAGAACCTCTGGAAGCCGGCGACCGCGTAGCAGTCGAACGCGTGCAAGGCGCGTCGATTTACGTTCGACGCGTTGATCGTGAACCTGATTGGCGGGGAAGAGAACTGGGGCCGTAGGCGACGGCTCGCTAACGTTAGTTTTTAGTTCTGGAGCGTTGGGTCCTCGGTCGAGTCCTTGAGTGGATCATTGGTATCGGCTTCAGTCTCGTCGAGTGTCTTGTCTTCTTCGAGCGGAGGCAGCTCTACGGTAATCCGATCTTCCATCGCTGCTTGCAACTCGTCACCGGTAAATCGCGCCAGCACGACAGTGATGTTGTCCTCGACGCCGCGTTCATTTGCCGCGGCCACCAGCGCCGAGCACGCTGCCGCCAGATCCTTAGTTGAATCCGCGACAATCTGGCGAATCTCTTCGTTGCGAAGCTTTCCTGAAAGTCCGTCACTACAAAGCAGCAGCATGTCGCCCTGACGAATCTGTATGCGCG
>DATGVD010000428.1:0-2410 GCA_035300785.1 Pyrinomonadaceae bacterium
AAGCTTTTCCGCCATCTCGAGTGTCTTGCCTTTGCGACGGATGCCGGCCGTGTCGATGAGGCGAAAAGTTTGCTCCGGAGTTTCAAGCAAGGTATCGACCGTATCGCGCGTTGTGCCGGCCACCGGCGAGACAATCGCGCGCTCTTCGCCGAGCAGACGGTTCAGCAAAGATGATTTGCCGACATTGGGCCGCCCGACGATGGCGAGATTGAGCTCGCGCGGCGGTTCGTCCGCCGGGAGCGCAGACATCCTGCCTGCATCTTCCATTCGCTCTCTTTGCGCCTTTGCGCCTTGGCGTGAGCTCCTTGCGGGGAGCGCGGGCGTCTCGTCCGCATTCGGCGGCACAAGTGCCGTCGCTAAACCAGCTTTTTGCCCTTTGCCCTTTCCCCTTTGCCCTTTGCTCGCAATTATTTCCACCAGCGCATCCAACATGTCTCCGATGCCATTCCCGTGCTCGGCTGAAATCGGAAACACTTCGTCGAAACCGAAGCGATAAAAGTCCGCTGCTTCCGCTTCCAGACGCACAGCGTCAGCCTTGTTCGCCGCGACGAACACGCGTTTGCCGGTGGCGCGCAGCAGGCGCGCGAGTTCTTCATCCTGCGGCGTTACTCCTTTGCGCACATCCACAACCCACACCAGCGTTAAGGCCTCTGCCATGGCGACGCCCGCCTGCTTGAAAATGTTTGACGGAATCGTCGCGTCGTCGTCAGGCACGATGCCGCCGGTGTCCACGATCGCAAATCGCGTCGTGCGCCAATTGGCTTCGCCATAAATGCGATCGCGGGTGATGCCCGGCTCGTCGCCGACAATCGCGCGCCGCTGCCCGATCAGCCGATTGAACAGAGTGGACTTGCCCACGTTCGGCCGCCCGACGATTGCGACTAGCGGCAATGCTGGCGTGATTGGATTAGACAATTCGGTTCGATCCTGACCAGGCGGAATGAATCTTGATAATACCCTGAGGAAGCGTATTATGCGGAGCGGGTGGTCGCGTGAATTGGCTAGCCTGCTTCTCGTAAGGAGAATAATTGTGCGCCGTGCCCTAATGCAGAGATGCTCACGCGACCTTCACCAAATAAAAGGTCCCGGTCACGCCGGCCGGCGCACCTCCGTGAGCCACTACGCGGAGAACTGAGCCAATCAAGATTGGTGTCTTGTCAGTCGCTTTCTTCCACTTCGGCGAAAGGAACGCTTGATAGTCGTAAATCCAACCGGCGGTCGGGCTGCCCGCCACGCCGGTGCCGCGCCATTTCAGAGAGGTGACCCCGCCTTCTTTAGCTATTTCGCCGCCAATGGTCAGGATTAAGTTATTTCCCATGTCGAGGGAGGCACTCAGAATCCGGCTGCCCGCGATTTTCTTGAACTCAATAATGCCGAGCCCGAACTGAAGATTCGCAAACGGCGTCTTGAGGGTCTTGTCGTTAACCAGGCTTCGATAGATCCATTTACCCTTGAGTTGGTTTACGGCTTTCGAGGTGCTCATCGGTTTTTCTTCTTTCGTTTGCCGGCGGACTCTGACCTGCCAGCATATCGCATACTGACTCGATCCCCACAGGACTTTCGACCCGCTCCTGGTTTATTATCTTCGCGGTTCGATTACACAACTCGAAGAAGGCATACATTTATGGAAGAAGAAAACTTAAACCTGAGCTGGGAAATCCGCGTGTCAGAGGGTCGCGCCGGCACCGATCCCGAAGCGCCCGATTGGGAAGTAGCTGAATTGGAAAACGGCGTGGTGAAGAAAAACGAAGACATCTATGACAATCTGACTTACGCCGAAGCTCAGCAGATCGCGGGTATGTGGACCAAGAAGAAGGAAGACGCCGGAGTTTGAGTTCTCGCCGCTTCCCGGATGCTACGATGGAAATGTTTCCCGCCTTAAACAAGTCGGACGTTGACCGCAATCCCATAAAGCAATTCGCGAAGTGGTATCACGAAGCAACCGCTTTCGGCATTGCGGAGACTGATGCAATGACCCTGGCCACGGCGACGAAGGATGGCCGGCCTTCGGCGCGAATCGTCTTGCTGAAAGATTTCGATGACCGCGGTTTTGTTTTCTTCACCAATTACGAAAGCCGCAAAGCGAAAGAGCTGGCGGAGAATCCGCGCGCGTGCCTGGTTGCCTACTGGTTGCCGGTGAAGCGGCAAGTTCGCATCGAAGGATTTGTCGAGCAGATTTCTGAAACAGAATCTGAAGCTTATTTTCAAACTCGTCCGCTCGGCAGCCGCATCGCCGCATGGGCTTCGAACCAGAGCGAAGTGGTTGAAGACCGCGACGCGCTGGAGCAACGTTACGCGGATTTGTCAGAGCGTTACGGTGAAGATGTTCCCCGCCCGCCACACTGGGGCGGCTATCGCATTGATCCAGAGGTGATCGAGTTCTGGCAAGGCCGCGACAATCGTTTGCATG
>DATGVD010000429.1:0-3545 GCA_035300785.1 Pyrinomonadaceae bacterium
GTCAATAGACTCGTCTTCACCGGATTTGAGATGTCATAGATACTCACGCCGTAGAAATTTCCCAAAAACAAGTGATTGCCCTGGAACGCCATGTCCGAGTTCGCAAAGCCCAGCCCGGCAAGCACCAACTTCGTCGCGCCTGGCATCTTCGAAGGGTCGGCTACGCCGAGTACCGTACTCAGTGTCTTATTCACTTTCGGATCATTAGGATCGTTGGAGCCAAGTTCGAACGCGTCAGGTTTTTTGAGCAGCATAAGATGCTTGATGCCCATCGCTGCTTCGCCTGCGTCGTACATTCCCGGCGACAATTTCGCGCGCGGATCATTGATGTCCGAGCCCACCATGCCGGCCGGTAGCGGTGGCGCCGGCTGAGGAGCAAACGGATTCGCGTTTTGCGGAGCGGCCGGCGTTGCCGACGGCGCAGGCGACGGCGAAGATGTTTGCGCCTGAGTCCTCATTGAAAACCAACAGCAGAAAACAAGTGAAGCTAATAGTACGCGCCAAGCGATGCTCTGTACCCGATTCATCATTTCTCCTCCAAAGATTCTTCCTGCAACGTGGCTTGTCCAAAAAGTCTGCGGCTGTGCCGTCTGATGCGCGGAAGGCCTCTGGCCTTCCGGACACTGGCCTAGCTGCATTTTGGGCTTTGCCCACTGGCTGGGGCGCAGCCCCAGATTCATTATGAAACTGGACGGAAGCGCATAGCGCTTCCGCACATCAGGCGGCGAAGCCGAAATCGTATGAATCACTTCTTGGGCAAAGCCTCCAACATAGATTCCATAATTCTAATCTCGGCGCGTTGACCGCTGTCGATATCGGTGGTGAAATTGAACAGTTCAGCATCCTGGCCTGCGCCCGCGGTGTCGAACAAATCCTTTACCATAATCAACGCGCCACCATGGTGCTGAATCATTCCCGTCAAAAACAGTTGGTCGAACTCCGCGCCCTTTGCTTTTTTTAGAGCCTCCATCTGCTTTGGCGTAAGCATTCCGGGCATAAGCATCGGTTGCTTAGACATATCCATGCCTGGCATTTCCGGCATCGCCAGCGAAACCGGCTCTCCCCTGGCGGTCAGCCACCGTTTCATAAACTCTATTTCGTTGGATTGCGAGCTGCTGATTCGCGCGCCCAGCAGGCGCAGCTCCTTGTTCTGAGTGCTTGATTCGATGAGTGCCGTCATCTCAACGGCCTGCGCGTGATGCATGATCATGCCCTGCATGAACTCCACATCCTTCGCCGAACTTGGCGGAAGTGTGGCATTCGTCGATGGCGGCAGTGTCCGGGTCGGCTGGCCCGGCGCACCAGGCTGCACCACGACCGGCGTCCCTCGATCAGCCTGCTGTTGCTCAGCCTGCTGTGCGCAGACCGTCAGCGATAACAAACACGCGAGACCACTGGCGGCCACCAGCCCGCGTCGCCGCGCTCCGCCTCGCATTACTGACTGGAGCTTACGCTGTCCCTCAAAATAAAAAGACTTCATCGGCGCGAATGGTTAAGCATTGAGCGTTTCACCTTATCACAAAGCGCCGCTAAGGGCACTTGGGTCAGGCCTGCGATTCGATCGAAAATCTCGAGCACGGCCCTTCACGCAAACTTGATCAAGGAAGACTTGTTTGATTGCTCAAGTAGGAAACAACGAGATCATCCTGGCCTCATCGGTGTAAGATGGTGCCGCCTTGACAATGCTTTTAGCGCTGGCCGCGAAAGGAATCGTAATGATGAATCTCAAACGCTTTTTGCTTAGGGGCTCACTGCTACTGTCGGTCATTTGTTGCTTGCCGGTGTTCGTAATCGGTCAAGATTCCGCAACGGTACTCGTGGGCGCGGAGCTCACGCGGGTCGTGCCGCCCGGATTTTATTTTCAGGGCCTAAGCGCGCCGACACAGATGCGCAACTCTGCAGCGGCGCGTTTTGGAACGAAACGTTTCGTCGTCGCCGGTCTGGTTGATACGTCCGGATATGCCGCCGATGTGCGCGCAAAATATGAAGGCTTCCTGATAACGGATTCGCAGATTACGATCAATGGCTCCGACCTTGTTACCGGAGCCTATGGCTTTGGGTTCACTAATGACGGCAAGATGCAAATTCTGGATCTGGCGGGGAATCAGATTCTTTCAGTCACAACAACCAGGGACCGCGAATTGAAAAGGCCGCGTCCATTGATGATGACAAAGGCCGGAGATGGAATCCGATTCTACAGCGGCAAAGACTACGTGACTGTTACCGCAAAATAAGGACGAGCGGTTAACCAGCCAGGTTCATAATTTGGAGTGCGCCGGCAGAGCGCAGCGGCGACGGCGGTTTGGTTTGGTAGTCCGAGACCCGAACGATCCGCGAAATCACACGAAACGCACGAACAAGACCAGCTCTCCCCGAGTGTTTCGTGCATCCTTTCACCTGACAGGGACACCTCAAAACATGACAGCACTTCTACCGGAGTCTATTAGATTGTTTCGGCTGGTTCATGTCATCCTAACGCGAATATGAAATCGCCGCTCGCCTTCATTCTGCTGGCCCTGTTCCTTTCCCTTGCCATTGCCGGTCCGACATTGATCGAATCATCGGCTGCGATGTCCTGGCCGCAGGCCGCCGCCGCGTCTAAGCAGTCGGCATTCGAAAAAACTGAAGCCGCTTATCGCGCCAACAACATTGGCGTCGCGCTTTTGGAACAGTACAAAGCAAAAGATGCGGTGGAATCATTCGCTCGCGCGTTGGAAATCAAACCGGACCTCTTAGTCGCCCGGACGAATCTCAGCATTGCGCTTTATTACTTGCCGGATGCGGACGGCGCTAAGCGTGAAGCAGAAAAAGCGCTGAACCGGGATGCAAACGCGCCGCAGCCACACTACATCCTCGGACTAATTGCCCGCTCACAGAATCGATTCGAAGAAGCAATCGCGGAGTTTCAAAAAGTTCTGAAGACAGATCCCGATGACGTCGGGTCAAACATCAATGTCGGACAGATATTTGCCCAACAGAAGAATTACGTCCAGGCGATTGGCGCTTTTCGCCGTAGCGTCGAGTCTGAGCCTTACAACGAAACTGCGCTGTACAACCTCGGGATTCTGCTTACGCGTACAGGTCATAAAGAGGAAGGCCAACGCGTCTTGCAGAAGTTTCAGGCGTTTAAGCAAAGCGGCGCCGGCACGACGATCGGAACGAATTATCTCGAAGGCGGACATTACGCGGAGGCTGTAGTGTCAACCGGCGCTGAATCTGAACTGGTTGATAAGACCACGCCGGATGTCGTCTTCACTGACATAACCGACACTGCGCTTCCGCCGTTTCGCGACTTGAAAGCGCCCCGAAGCAAAATTCTTGGCCAGGCCGGCGGGGCAGTTGCTCTGTTTGACTATGATGGCGATGGTGATTTGGATCTAATTGAAGTTGAAGGCGGAGCCCAAAGACTCTTGCGCAACGACGGCGGCAAGTTTACCGACGTGACCAGACTTTCAGGAGACTTAGCGAAAGATCGTGATGGTATTGCCACGGCCGTCGTCGCGAGTGATTACGACAACGATGGTCGCCCGGATCTGTTCGTGCTT
>DATGVD010000430.1:0-4488 GCA_035300785.1 Pyrinomonadaceae bacterium
TGTTGTGACTCTAAATCCCAATATGAAACGGAGCGATCAACTGCGAATAGTGACTCCTTACCTCCAATACCATCGTTATTCATGTCCGGTATGCGATGAAATACTAAGGCCGATTGAAATTAAGGATCACGTGTGCGATACAGGCATCCAAGTGGACAATGATAGAGTCTAAAAAATCTTCTCCCGTACGACAATCCGAATCGAGGTCGACAATGAGACACAGAAAATTCTTGTGCACGTTGATACTGGCGCTGTTTAGTTTGCAAACGCTCAATTTCTCCGCCCGCGCGGACGAAGGCATGTGGCCGTTCAATAACCTGCCGCGCGCCGCGATCAAAAAGAAATACGGCTTTGACATCACCGACGCCTGGCTGCGGAAGGTGCAACTGGCTTCGGTCCGCTTCAACAGCGGCGGCTCGGGCTCGTTCGTTTCGGCGGATGGGCTGGTGATGACCAATCATCACATCGCGTCCGACGTGCTCCAAAAGATCAGCACGCCCCAAAAGGATTACATCAAAGAAGGTTTCTACGCCGCCACGCGCGACCAGGAAGCGAAAGCGCCGGACCTTGAATTGAATCAACTGGTGGGCATCGAAGACGTGACCGCGCGCGTCATGTCGGCCGTCAAGCCAGACATGACCACGGCGCAGGCGAACGCCGCGCGCAATGCCGAGATCAACAACATTTCGGCAGAGGCCGGAAAGAAAAATGGTTTGCGCAACGACGTGATCGCGTTGTATCAGGGTGGACAATACAATCTCTACACCTATAAAAAATATACGGACGTGCGGCTGGTGTTTGCTCCGGAGTTCGAGATTGCGTTTTTGGGCGGCGACCCGGACAACTTTGAATACCCGCGCTACGACCTCGACCTCGCGCTGTTTCGGGTTTACGAAAACGACCGTCCCATTCACTCCGCAAACTTCTTCAAGTGGTCGGAGCAGGGCTCGAAGGAAGGCGATCTGGTTTTTGTCTCGGGAAATCCCGGCCGCACGAACCGGCTTGATATAGTTGCGCACCTCGAATACCTGCGCGATTTTGGCATTCCGCTGCTGCTGAAATACTTGCAACATCTTCACGATATGTACACGCGCTATGGCGCGCTAGGAGCAGAACAGGAGCGCCGCGCGCATGAGGATCTTTTCAGCGCTGACAACAGCCTGAAAGCCTACATCGGCGAGGAAGGCGCGCCCGGTCGCGGCGGATTAAAAGACCCGTCAGTCATTTCAGCTAAGAAGAAAGCTGAAGACGAGTTGCGAAAGCTGGTCGCTGCAAATCCAAAGATGCAGAAAGAGTACGGCGACGCCTGGGAGACAATCGCGAAGGAACGCAAAGAACTGCCGTCATACGAACGCGAGCGGCGCTTTCTTGAGAGCCGCTGGGGCTTTAGCTCAGATTACTTCAATTTTGCCCGGACGCTCGTGCGAATGGCGGAAGAGAGCGCGAAGCCAAATGCTCAACGCTTGCCTGAGTACACTGACGGCAACCGCGAATCGCTCGAGCAGGAGCTTTATTCACCCGCGCCCATTTATGACGACTTCGAGAAGATGAAGCTTGCCAACTCACTTGCGCTCATGCGCGATGAGATGGGCGCCAATAACGACATCGTCAAGCGAGTATTGCACGGCAAAACCCCCGAGGCGCGCGCTGAGGAATTGATCAACGGCACGAAGTTGAAAGATGTGGACGCGCGCAAGCAGATCGCCGCCGGCGGTCAGCAGGCGATCGCGTCTTCAGACGATCCCATGATCCAACTCGCGCGTTCAATCGACACGGAGGCTCGCGCTGCACGGAAGCGTTACGAAACCGAAGTGATCGCGGTCGAACGTACGAACTATGGCAAAATCGCCCGCGCGTTGTTTGAGACGAAAGGCAAAAGCATGTACCCGGACGCGACTTTCACGCTGCGCCTCTCGTACGGAACCGTGAAGGGCTACAAAATTGACGGCAAGACTTACGCGCCGTTTACTGATCTCGCGGGACTGTGGCAACACGCCAGGGAGCATGGCGATAAGTATCCCTATCACATTCCAGAGAGTTGGGAGAAAGCCAGGTCCTCGCTGAATCTGAAGACGCCTTTGAACTTTGTTTCGGACGCAGACATCATCGGTGGCAATTCCGGTTCGCCGGTCATCAATCGCAAAGGCGAGATCGTCGGCCTGATCTTCGACGGCAACATTCAATCGCTGCCCGGTGATTTCTATTTCGACGGCGCAATAAACCGCGCGGTCTCAGTTGACGTGCGCGGTATGTTCGAAGCGTTGCGCAAGGTCTATCACGCCGACGCAGTGGTCAGTGAGCTGATGAGGTAGTTACAGGGGCGTTAGGAAAAACCGTACGTAGTTCCCGACCAAGGACGCCGAACGCGGCACTCACGAGAGCTTTGTTCATTGTCTGGCCCCTTCTGTTAGATAGTCGGCCAAAGTTTTCAACAATCTCTCTTGGCGTTCAGATGAAATCTCACCGATTGACCCGGCGATCTTGACCCGCGGCAACATAGCCAGGAAATGGCACAGCGAATATGGGTTCGTTAAGATGCCCTAACTTGCCCCGCTTTTCCCTTCGGTATAAGCTGAAGCTTGAAAAACCCCCGCTTAATTCTCTTCCCAAGGAATTCTGACACGCGATCAAATGCGCTGGATTTGTCGGAGATTGCTTTGTCGAATTGAAAGGAAAAAGACGATGAGAAAAACCATTCTTGCCTTGATCATGGTAATGGCTGCGGCGAGTTTCGCCATTGCCGACACCGTCTACTTGCGTGATGGGCGAACCATACACGGTACGCTACTGGGTTTTATTAATGGGCGCTTTGTCGTACGGGTCGAGCCGCGTTATTCAACTTTGCCCAGCGCGACCACCGATCCAAACGTCGCGCGGCGCCGGGCCAACGAGGGCGAATTACAATATTTCCGGCCGGACGAGGTTGAGCGCATAGAGATTGACGGGCGTTCGCTCGACGACATGCGCTTCGAGAGTCGCACGGTCCAGGTAACGCTCGATTCGAACTGGATTGACAGTGGTATCGACCTGCGGCGCAACGAGCGAGTGCAAATTAGCGCGACCGGCACGATTGTGGTCGGCCGCACCCGCATCACCCCTGACGGGTTGCCACGAACCGATCCGACCGCGCCTCTGCCAAACGCCAAGGAAGGTGAGCTGATCGGCGCCATTGGTGATGATCCGCGCGTGCCGATTCTCGAGTTTGGCTCAACCCGCGAGTTCGTCGCCGATCGCGATGGGCGACTTTATCTCACCGCGAATCGGGCGTCGTACAATGACGCGCGCGGCAGTTTCACAGTACAGATTCGCCGCGAGCGTGATCTGGCTGCGCTCGACAATCAGGACGATCGGTATCCGCGGGATTCTTCCGGACGGATTCGTTCGCGCGACCGGCTGCCGGTCGATCAAATTGATCGCAACCGCACGCCGCGGGACGTAACCATCAATGTTCCAGGAACGTCGGGAAGCACCGACACCGGCATCGACGTGCGTTCCGGCGATCAGATAACTTTCACCGCCACGGGAAGAGTGACTGTTGGAGGACGAACTGGTGAAGTCGGACCGGAAGGCGGACGCAACACCGGCTTGGGCGCAATCATCAACGCCCGGCCGTTGCCGTCAGCACGTCCCGGTGCGCTGATCGGTTACATCCGCACAACTGACGGACAAACGAGCCAGCCGTTTCTGATCGGCACTCAACTTACTCTTACCATTCCCACCGATGGTCGTTTATATCTGGCCATCAATGATGACGACTACAGCGACAACGGCGGGAGTTTTAGCGTAAAGATTAGGTATTGAGATTCGGTTCAGGTTGCAGTGGCGTACTCGCCAGCTATCTAATTTTCAACCGCAACGCGGTTGGTTAGCACCGCCCAGGGCTGCCGCGCAGTTCAGCGGCTACCCTGGGATTATCCACGAGATCATTTTCACCACCCCAACGGGGTTGCCGACAATCGAAGCTCCGTCAGTATTCGTCGGGGCGCTTGACGAATCGTCATTCCTGTCGTAAGTCGAAGAGAAAACATCTCTCCAACCCCTTCAGGCTTGCGGAAAATGTGTGATTGTTTATTCCCAGGGTAGCCGCTCAACTGCGCGGCAACCCTGGGCTGAGTTCCGGCAACCGCGTTGCGGTTGAAGAGCCAGACCAGCGGCCGGCCAAGACCGCCCCGCTTTAGCCGCTGCGGTTTCACCACCAGAGTGATTTAGAATCTCTCTGGCAATGAACCTCGTCAAACCACCATGCGATGAAGGCGTAATCGCCGCGAAGAAAGGCGAGGCGCCGTGCAGCAAAAAGCTGGGCCCTTGGATTCTCGCCGCGACGATTCTCGGTTCAAGCATGGTGTTCATCGACGGCACGGTCGTCAACGTGGCCCTGCCGGCGTTGCAGACGAACCTCAAAGCCACGGCCGTCGACGTGCAGTGGGTGGTGGAAGCGTACGCGCTTTTGCTCGCGGCGCTCCTGTTGCTAGGCGGTTCGCTCGGCGA
>DATGVD010000431.1:0-6886 GCA_035300785.1 Pyrinomonadaceae bacterium
AGAGAGGGTTCCTCAGAGATTGTTTTGACGGTGTAGCTCATCGGCCCGTAGTAGCTTGCGTGGGCAGCAGGGTCAGACCAATACGTAGGCTAGCCCGCGCTTAGCATCTTGATCGAAGCCGGGTTCGTGATTATGTAGGAGGAAATGACGATGGCTAGATTCCATTTTGCGCGCTACCTGGCTTTGGCTGCGGCGTTGGCGATGCTAATTCCCGTGGTAGCCGCAGCGCAGGAGTTTCGAGGCTCGATTACGGGTAGAGTTACGGACGCGAATGGCGCCGTGGTTCCCGGAGCGACGGTCTCTCTTAAGAACAGCGAAACCAACGTCCCAGCGACGACGACTACCAACGGTGAGGGCAGTTATGATTTTCCATTGTTGATTTCTGGCAAGTACTTATTGAGCGTAACGGCCCAGGGTTTCAGCACCGCGACGCGCGACGGCATAGAGGTGCGCGTGGCCGACAAGTTGACAGTCGACGTCCAACTGCAAACAGTCGGGGTGACCGGGATGGTGACAATAGTCGCTGGCAATGCGCTTGAAACTGGATACGTGAGTACCGGCGCAACGATAGAGAGAAAGCAAATCGCTGAGTTGCCTTTGTCAGAAGGGACAGCTTACCAGTTGGCGACGCTGGCGCCCGGAGTGGTCTACACGGGCAATCCGCAGTTCACCGCGCCTATCTCGAATGGCAATCTCGCAGCATTCCGGTCGAATGGAGCACCGGCCCAAAATCAGATTACGCTTGACGGCTCGCCGAACTACGCTTTCGATTTCGCGGTGGGTTTTTCGCCGCCGGCGGATGCGGTGCAGGAGTTCAAGATCCAGACGAACACGTTTGATGCTCAGCAAGGATACTCGGCGGGAGCCACGGTCAACGTGGCGGTCAAGAGCGGAACGAACACTGCACACGGTTCGATTTACTATTTCAACCGCGACCGCAGTCGCACGGCGAACAACTATTTTTCGAACAAGAACGGGCAGGCTCGACCGGTAAGAACATATCATCGCTTCGGTGGCGTATTAAATGGACCTGTCTATATACCGAAGCTCTACGATGGTCGCAACAACACCTTCTTCCTCTTTTCGTATGAACGGCTGCTGGACAACACGGCTGAGCCGCAGGCGTTCACCGTACCTACGGCCGCGATGAGGAATGGGGACTTCTCAGCGTTGATTGTCGATCCGACCAATATCAATTCTCTGGATAGTAGCGGGGTTCCGAGAAACACCGTGATCTACAATCCGTTTTCGGGAACAACCAGCGGTAGCAATGTTGTGCGCACGTCGTTTGGCTGTCCGACATCCGGAGCGGTGCCGGCGGGTTGCAATATCATCCCGTCCAGCTTCTTTAATCCGGTGGCTGTTGCGTTGCTCAAATATTATCCAATGCCCAACACCACCGGCATTGCAAACGGGACTCAACTTAACTATTTCTCGAACGTAATCCGGCACGAGAAATACCGAGCCTGGCTGACGCGCATCGATCACAAGATTAGTGACCAGCAATCGATCTTTGCGAAGTATTATCACAGCTTCAATCCCGAGGACCGCTATGACTGGGCCCAGGACTCGCGGAGTAGTTTCATTAACGCCACCTCCATTACTCAGGGTTTCGAAGATCGAACCAACGACGGGGGAAACGTCGATTACACGAATACGTTATCGGCGACAACCGTTTTCGACGTTCGCGTAAGCTTTAATAAGTTTACTCAGGAGCGGCATCCCGCCTCCTCGCTGGATCCAGCCACATTACCGTTTAGCGCTCAGGCTCTGGCGGCGTTTCGTGGGTACCAGTATTTTCCGATGATCGAGATCAGGAGTCTGGACGCGATTCGCCCGATTCGCGCCGACCTCGGCTCGATGAGGTCAGATTGGAACCTGGGCCGGCTTCGTCCGTTCATGATGGGCTCGGTTCAGCCAATGATGACGAAGATCTTCGGCGACCATACGGCAAAGTTTGGTTGGGACTTGCGCATTGTGCGGGAGAACTTCATCAGCAACGGATATCAGGGCAGCCGACTTTTCTTCGACGGCACGTACACAACTCCCGCCTCCAACTCAAATGCGACCGCGCGCAACGCGTTCGGTCGCGACATCGCCGCCTTCTTGCTCGGCACGCCCGCGACCGGCTCGGGCTCGACTGCAAGCCAGATCGATAATTCGATCAATTACTCCGTTCAGTCTGTCTATCACGGATTTTTCTTCCAAGACGATTGGCGGATCACGCCCAAGCTCACGTTGAATCTGGGACTGAGATACGAGCTGGAAGGGGGTCTGACGGAACGCTACAACCGGATTCAGCGCGGATTCGACCTAACGACGGCGAGTCCAATCGACGCAGCAGCGCGCGCCGCCTACACCACTGCGTACAACGCTAGTCCGGCTAATTTCCTCCTGCCGCCCGATCAGTTCCACGTGGTTGGAGGATACACATACGCTGACGGCAGCAATCGCGCGGGATGGACCACCGACCGCTCGAACTACGAGCCCCGCTTCGGTATTTCCTACGCCGTGAACCAAAGAACTGTAATCCGTGGCGGCTTTGGAGTTTTTATGGCCCCTCATCAGAGCGAGATCCAAGCGCTCGGCCTTCAGCAGGGCTTTGCCGGGACGACGCCGTTTGTGGCTACCAATAATAATGGTCTGACCTTCGCAGGAAATTTGACTAGTCCGTTTCCCAGCGGAGTTGCCGCGTCGCCCGGCGCGAGCCAGGGCCTGCTAACAGCGACCGGAATCGATGTCGGCACCTTGGACGCGCCCGCACTGCCGGTCGATCGCAAGAATGCCAAGTTCGCGCGGGTGGTCGTTGGGATCCAGCGAGAACTTCCAGCGCACTTTGTTTTCGAAGCCAACTTCGTAACCGCCTGGGGCTATGACATGCCGGTGAGTCGCAATTTCGATTTCGTTCCCAGGTCGTTTCTCGCTACGAATCCAATCGCGGACGGGACGGTCAATACGCTACTGATCTCCGCGACGATTCCCAATCCATTCAAGAACCTCTTGCCCCCAACTAGTCCTTTCAACAGCTTGAATACCATTACGCGGGCACAATCGCTGTTGCCGTTTCCAGAATTCACGAATCTCTGGCTTCAGCAATACAACGGGACAAACCGCTACAACGCTTTGCAGCTTCAAATATCGCAACGCTTCTCAAAGAACCTCACGTTCAGCGCTTCGTACACGCGTTCGCGGCTGCAGGAGAGGTCGAACTATCTCAATCCTTCAGATACGCAGTTGGAGAAGCGAATCTCGCCCGATGACCGGCCCGATCGTTTCACCGCATCCGCGGTTTACCTTCTGCCGATCGGACGAAATCAGCGACTAGGCCGGAACGCAAACGGATTGGTTAATACCATTGCGGGTGGCTGGCAAGTCAACGGTACCTACGAGTGGCAGCAGGGAGAGCCATTTCTCCTGAGCCCGACCCAAGTGTGGTATTACGCCGGGGACGTCAGTAAATTGAAGGCCCTTACCGGACAAAATAACGGGCAAGGTCAAAAGTATGGAATCGATGTCTCGGGCTTCACTATTCCCCTAGCCAACGGTCTCGGCATCGTAAGACTCCAAAGTTTCAACACCGGCTTGCGCAACGTGCCCACAACGCTGACAGGCATGCGCAACCAGCCGTTCTTGAATGTTAACCTTTCGCTCTCGAAAACCTTCAGTTTGAGCGAGAAAACGAAGCTGCAATTCCGAGCCGAGGCAATCAACGCGTTTAACCATCCGTACTTCGGAAACGGAATTGGTCTCGACCCGAGCAACGCCGCAGCGTTCGGCATCGTGACCACGCAGCGCAACAACCCCCGCGATATTCAGTATGGAGTGAAGTTCGTGTTCTAGCAGCGCTTCACCGGTTGGTCATCCACAATCGAACTTGAGCCGCCTGTGGCAATCAGACAAATGGCGGCTCAGGTTCAGAATGCATCGACCACAACTCATTGAGGGAAGCAAGTGAAGGCAGCAATCTATCCTGGCATCCTTTGTTTCGCTCTGGCGTTGGCTACGACGGATGCGAATGCATCGCGAAGACTAAACGGACGGCGCAAAGAGCCACGACCTTTTGGCGCTTCCAGGGAAGTCGATAGAAAGAATCGTTACCGGGCGATCGTCGCAGCCGATGGATCGGGAGACTTTAAGACAGTGCAGCAAGCGATCGATCACGTTCCCGAATTTAACCTGCATCGCTTTGTCATTCACATCAAGCCGGGCACATACAAAGAGCAGGTGAAGATTACGCAGACAAAGCCTTTCATCACCCTTCAAGGCGAAGACGCGTTGAAGACTACGCTGACGTTCGATCTGAGCGCTAAGACATCGGGGGACACGAGACTTTCGTACAGCACGTATGTTGGTAGTAGCGACTTTCGCGCTGAGAACCTTACGTTCGAAAACACCTACGGCACCGGTTCGCAAGCGGTCGCCGTTTACGTCAATACCGATCGGGTTATCTTTCGCAACTGTCGCTTTCTCGGCTGGCAGGACACGTTGTTCGCGCACGGCGGGCGGCAGTACTACAAAGACTGCTACATCGAGGGACACGTGGATTTCGTCTTCGGCAACGCGACCGCGGTTTTCGAAAGCTGTCACATTCACAGCAAAGGACAGGGCTATGTCTCGGCGCATTGGCGCCTGAGCGATGCCGAAACGAACGGTTATGTATTTCTGCATTGCAGATTGACGGGCACCGAAACTGGGAAAGGGGTCTACCTCGGTCGTCCGTGGCGACCATACGGGCGCGTCGTATTCATCCTTTGCTGGATGGACGCGCACATCAGGCCGGAAGGCTGGGACAACTGGCGTGACCCTGCGCGCGAAAAAACCGCGCGATTTGCCGAGTACAAATCGAGTGGGCCCGGCGCGAATCCTGCTGCACGCGTAGCGTGGTCAAGACAACTGAACGAGGAAGAAATTCAACCCTTCGCGACCAAAACTTTTCTTCGCGGCGCAGATGGGTGGAACCCCGCGAAGTGGTAGAACCGTGACAACGACTTGTCGGACAGCACTGGTGTTTTCGCTCGCAGCATTTTGTTGCGAGTGGCCGGCGCTGGCTGCGAGTACTCCAATCAAGTGGCACGATGCGCTGAGGCAAAAAGTGGATTGGTACGGAAGCAGCGAAGCGGTGAGAATAGCCGATAACGTAGTCCTCTATCAGCGTGAGTCGGGTGGGTGGCCGAAGAACATAGACATGGCGGCGATCTTGACCGAACCGGAGCGCGCCGCGCTGGTCCGCGAAAAGCAAGCAGACGACTCAACGATCGACAATGGCGCGACTTATACTCAATTGATTTTTCTCGCTCGTGTTTACACGGCGAAGAGGTCCGCGAGGCAAAAGGAATCTTTTGTCAAAGGCGTTGATTATTTGCTCAGATCTCAGTACGACAACGGAGGGTGGCCGCAGTATTATCCGCGTCTGACCGGCTATTACAAACACATCACCTTCAACGACGACGCGATGATTGGAGTGATGCAACTCTTGCGCGACATCGCTGCGAAAAAGCCCCCGTATCTCTTCGTGGACGAAACGCACGGCGCGCGCGCTGAAACAGCCGTCGCGAAAGGCATCGAGTGCATTCTCAAAACCCAGGTTGTAGTCCAGGGGAAGCGTACGGTGTGGTGCGCGCAACATGACGAAGTAACGCTTGCTCCGGCGCCTGCGCGCACGTACGAGCTGATTTCGCTCAGCGGACAAGAAAGCGTCGGCGTCGTGCGGTTCCTGATGGAAATCGAACGCCCGGACGCGCGCATCATCGATGCGATCGAATCCGCGGTGGCTTGGTTCAAGAGCGCTCAACTCAACGGCATTCGGTGGATCGAAAAAGCCGATGCGACAAAATCGCGCGGCTTTGATCATGTGGTCGTCGCAGATCAAAGTGCCCCACCGCTGTGGGCGCGGTTTTACGAGACTGGTACGAACCGTCCAATCTTCAGCGGACGTGACGGCGTGATCAAATACAACGTGGCCGAAATCGAAGACGAGCGCCGCAACGGGTATCGTTGGTACACCGACGCGCCGGCAAAACTCATCAACAAAGACTATCCGGAGTGGCTGGGGAAGATGAGATCAGCGAAGACGGGATGAATTAGGAGATAGTCGTTATGTCGAATCGTCGAGAATTTCTGCAGACATTCTTAGGAAGTAGCGCGGGCGCACTCTTGCTGGGCGAGTTGACGTCGACTCGGATGCTGAGCGCAGCGTCCTTATCATCGCTGCTGAACGCGCAGGCGGATGGGCCCTGGGAAATATTCGCTCCGCGCATTTTGGCGCGCATTAAGGCGCCCACGTTTCCGGCGCGCGACTTTTCCGTGATCGGCTTTGGCGCGAAGGCTGATGGCAAGACGGATTGCACTGATGCTTTTCGCAAAGCCATCGAAGCTTGTGGCAAAGCGGGCGGCGGACGAGTAGTGGTTCCCGCGGGCGAGTTCCTCACCGGCGCCATTCATCTAAAGAGCAATGTCAATCTCCACGTTACCAAACGCGCGACGATCAAGTTCAGTCAGGATCCGCGGAAATATCTGCCGGTCGTTTTTACGCGTTGGGAAGGCATGGAGGTAATGAACTACTCGCCATTCATCTACGCGTTCGAGCAGACGAACATAGCGATCACGGGCGAAGGTATAGTTGACGGACAGGCTGACTGCGATCATTGGTGGCCCTGGAAGGGGCGGACACAATGCGGCTGGAAGAAAGGCGACCCGGAGCAAAGCAAAGCTCGCGCTTTGCTCTACGAATATGTCGCGAAGGGCGCGCCGGTCAACGAGCGTGTATTCGGGGACGGTAGCTTCCTGCGGCCGCAGTTCATTCAATCCTATCGCTGTCAGAACGTTTTGATCGAAGGCGTCACGCTCAGGCATTCGCCGATGTGGCAGATTCATCCAGTGCTTTGCA
>DATGVD010000432.1:0-19080 GCA_035300785.1 Pyrinomonadaceae bacterium
GGCGGCCCGGAACATATAGCGACTACGCTTGGCGCGCCGGGAACTTACATCCTGCGAGCCAGCGGTTGGGTCAATACGCCAACCAGCTTTACGATCGCGGGAACAATTTCGCGGGCCGCACAGCCTCCGGCATTGCAAGCCATCGCCGGAGAGTTCATTGACAGCCAGGGCCGCACAGTCGACTTTGACGGCAACTACTCGTTGCAGTGGCAAGCCGTCGCCAGTGCTCAGCAGTATGAAATCGAGCAGTCAACCGACGGCAGCAACTTCGCGGTGCTCGCTGATGTCGATGCCAGTGCGACCAGTCAGGCGCTCGCGAACCAGGCCGATGGAACGCACTACTATCGCGTCCGCGCGCTAACGCCCGGCCAGATCGGCTATTACGTCACGCCGGCCAGCAATGTGCAGAGCATTCTGGTAAATCATCGCGCGCTGGTGGATATCACAAACCAGGTGAAGACGGCGATCTCGAATGTCTCGCTGACAGCCGGTGTGTTCTCTCTGGATCTCGCGATGACCAACCAGTCGACTTCAACTTACGTTCCTTACGTGAAACTGAATGTGATCGGAATCAGCTCGGCCTCGGGTACTGTCCGCGTCACTAATGCCGACAACGGCGGCAGCGGGGTCACGGCGAGCAACGCCGCGCTGTTCGATTATTCGAACAAGCTCGGTTCGGATCAACTCTTCAGTCCGGCTGAGGCAACCGGTGCCCGAACGTTGAGATTTGCCGACAGCGCATCTGAGTTGTTCCAGTTCGACGTGGACGTGACGGCCTTCCTGGCTAACTCGAATGTCGCTGGCAGCAGCGCTGCTCCGGCAGGCGGAGGCAGCGACAGCCAAAGCAGCTCGACCGGGCTTTCGTTGCCGGGAATCAATCTTCAGTCAGTCAAAGGCGTGATGCGCTTCACGGTCAATCCGCTGACTGGTGGAGTTGCAGCACAGTTTGTTTTGAAGTAATTCATTTCGCGGCCCTGGCGGGCGCTGCGAACGGCGCGGCGATCTTCACGGATTGCCGCGCCGCATTTTTTGAGGGTGCCCTACTCGTAACGCAGACACTCGATCGGATCGAGCCGCGAGGCTTTGCGGGCGGGCCACACGCCAAAGATCAATCCAACGCCGACGCTTACGGTCACCCCGGCGGTGACGGCCCACAACGGAATTGATGCCGGCAGGCTGGGAACCAGTAGCATGATCAGTCTGCTGGCGCCGATCGCCAGCCCCACGCCGAGCATTCCACCCAGGAACGTCAGCGTCATCGCTTCAAACAAGAACTGATTGATGATGTCGCGGCGGCGTGCGCCCAGCGCTTTGCGAATGCCAATTTCCGCCGTGCGCTCAGTGACGCTGACCAGCATGATGTTCATCACCCCGATCCCGCCGACCATCAAGCCTACCGATGAGATCGCAATCGCGATTATGCCGACCATGCCGAAGATGCTATCGAACTGCGTGACGAAGGCGTCGGCTGTCTTTACGTCGAAGTTGTTTGGCTCAGAGAACTTCACGTTCCGGCGCGTGCGCAAAATCTCCTCAACCTGATTGACGGCCTCGCGTAACTGCCCTGACTTGGCGCGCATAACAAGGAGCAGATATTTGCGTCCGGGGGCAATCTGGAGCCCCGTGCGAAAGGGAACGAAGACGGCGTTATCCTCCTCGTTCTCGCCGAAAACTGTTGTCTGGCGCTTCGCCAGCACGCCGATGATCTCCCATACATAGCCACCCATCTTAACGCGCGTTCCCACCATACCCTCCTGCTTGTCGGGAAAGAGGGCCTGGGCAGCGTTGACTCCTATCACCATCACACTTCGGCGGTTCAGATCGTCTTGCTCAGAGATAAAACGTCCTTCCTTCAGCGCCGCGTTGTGTATGTCGGCGTGGTTGGCGGTCACGCCCCTTGTGTTACCGCGCCGGTAGGTCCGGTCGTTGATCTTGATCGTGTCGTCAAAGCCACAGCCGCCACAGCCAATGTTCGTTGATTCGAGCGCCACCGACTCAACCGCCGCCGCCTGCTGAGCGATCGCCGCGCCGTCCTCCGGAGTCAGGGGCTTGCGCGCCCGCTCGGCCTGGTCGCGCTCGCCGACTTGCGGGCCCGTCGTCAGGTGGAAAGCATAGATGTTGTTGGTGCCGTAATCCTCGACCATCCTGACGATGTTGGCTCGGAGACCGGTGAGGATTGACGCGACCACGATGGCTACCATCACGCCGATGACGATCCCAAGCACGGTGAGTGCGCTGCGGAATTTGTGCGCCCGGACGCTGTCGAGCGCCATCAGTAGCGTCTCACGCGGGATGAAACTGGGCAGTCTCAACTTCATATTGAATCAGTTGCGCGTCAACGCAACGATCGGATCAAGGCGCGACGCTTTGAATGCCGGATAGATGCCCGCGACCATCCCGACCGCGGTTGAGACGCCGAGCGCGAGCGCAATGTAGCCCGCGGTGATCGTCATCGTAATCGGCGTGAGGATCGTTACGGCCCAGGAGATTCCGGAGGCGGCGAGCAGGCCCAACACGCCACCAAGCGCGCAGAGCATCGATGACTCGATGAGAAACTGCAATAACACCTGCTTGCGGCGTGCGCCGAGGGCCTTGCGCAGGCCAATTTCGAAAGTGCGCTCGGTGACGGATACAAGCATGATGTTCATGACGACGATGCCGCCGACGACGAGTGCGATCAGGGTAATTGGTGTCACAACCAACGCGATTGCTCCCGTGAACTGATCGATCTGGCTACCAAGCGCTTCGGTGTTGACGAGGCCGAAGTCGTCCTCCTCACTTCCGATCAGCTCGTGATAATTACGAAGCGCGCGGCGAGCGTCTTCGATCGTCAACTGGAAAGTTTCGCGTTGCTGACCTTTGCCGTGAATCTGCAAATCGAGGTTGCGTCCATAAATGCGCTGGAAGGTCGTCAGCGGGATATAAACATGCTTGTCGATCAGGCCGCCAAAGATGGGACCGCGTCTCTCTTCAACGCCGATTATGCGCATCGGTAGACCGGCCACTTTGAACTCTTTGCCGATCGGATCGATATCCGGGTAGAACTTGTCCTTGATATCCGCGCCGAGGACGACGACCAGTTTACCGTGCGATACTTCTTCGGCTTGGATGAAACGACCGTCCGACATGGTCTTGTCCTCGATTTCAAGCATGTTTGAGGTTACGCCGAAGGTAATGCCGCCGTAGAAAGTTTTGCCGTCCTGCTCGAACTTCGTTCCCCGGCCCGCCTCCGCTCCGACCGCCGTACAAGTCTCGCAATATTGCTGCAGCCACTCCATGTCCGCCCATTTCAGTTGCTTGTTACGACGGTTCATTCGCTCTAAATCTTCCTCAGACAACTCGCCCTGGCTGACCATGCGCGCGATCATGAAGTGGTTGGTGCCCAGGACCTTCGACACCTTTTCGACGACATAAGTGTTGAGCCCGGAGATCGCCGCGCCGACGACAACTACCGAAGCCACGCCGATAATGATTCCGATCAGAGTCAGAAACGCGCGCAGTTTATGCGCCATGATGGATTGCAGCGCGATCCGGGCGGAGTCGGCGTAAACAGAATAGAAGTAGCGCATGGCTTTCGGTTGGGCAGTTTCGAATCCGACGAGACAACCGCAAATGCTTGAAGCCTTAGACGAAAAACTCGCGGGCGGAGTTCCATCTAAAAGACGCACGAGGCGGGTGATTTATTAACGGTAACCATCAAGGAGGAGAAGGATTGAAAGAAGAGGGGGACTGCCTCCCTTCTCCCTCTGGGAGAAGGGTTGGGGATGAGGGCTTGCAGGTCAACATGCTTAGCACCCTCTCCCCTAACCCCTCTCCCATGGGGAGAGGGGAAAATCTAAACCAACCGCTTCGCTTTGAGCCATTCGCGGACGACATTCTTCTTATCACGCTTCTGGCTATCAACTTCAAAGTTCAACTTTCGCATTTCGTCGGTCGAGATCGCACCTTCGAGTTTCATCATCACCAACACGAGCGGGTGGACTAACTGAGCACCACTAACATCTGGGGCTAAGTCCTCCACATCTCGCCGGATTACAAAGACCGCTTCATAAGGTGGAAAGTAGTGCTTGTCGTCTTCCAGTTGCACCAGATCGAGTCCGGCGATGCGCCCGTCAGTCGAGTTGCCGGCAATCATATCGACTTTGTGGGTCGACAGCGCCGTATACGTCAGATCGAGAGACATGTCGCTAACACTCGAGAACTGTAAACCATAACTGCGCGAGAAACCGGGATAACCATCCTGGCGCACCATGAAGTCATGACCAAACCCAGCGCGCCACTGCCGGGCATATTTCGCGGCATCGGAAATCGTTTTTAGATTGAGCCGCCGCGCGTCTTCACCGCGCACCAGAATCGCGAAGGTGTTGTCGAAACCAAGCGGGTCGCTGACCCAAAGATTGAATTGGTTCGAGTATTCGCGCCGCACTTGATCGAAAACGGCTTTCGGATCGGTGATGGGCTGATGGTGAAGAATCGCGGTGAACGCCGTGCCCGTGTACTCAGGGTAAAGATCGATCTGGCCACCGACTAAAGCGCTGTGCGCCAGATTACCCCCTAAATCAAAGCGGCGATCAACTTCCATGTTCTGAGCTTCCAACATCTGAGCGACGATTTCGGCGAGCAGGATCGACTCAGTGAAGTCTTTTGAACCGACCGTGACGTGGCCGCGGCTCAATGGTGAGTGTGAGCGCGGCCGCATCCTTTGCCAGGCCGCGTAACCCATCAGCACGATCCCCAGCGCCAAAGTGACCCAGGCAATTCTGCGCAGGAGTTTTCGCCGGGAAGGCTTTAGCCGATTCGCGCTCGTATCGAATTGCTTTTCGATCAAACCGAAACCGAAGTCAGCCAGCAAGGCCATCAGAGCGGAAGGCACGGCGCCTGCCAGCAGCAGATGATTGTCATTCAGACGCAGTCCGCGAAAAATGTACTCGCCCAAGCCGCCGGCGCCGACTTCGGCGGCAATGATTGCCACGCCGATCGTGATGACTACGGCGACGCGCACGCCGGTGAGGATGACACTCATCGCCAGCGGCAGCTCGACCTGAAAAAGTACTTGCCGATCAGTCATGCCCATCGCGACGGCGGCTTCGCGCACAGCTCCGTCGACCCCGAGAATTCCGGTGACCGTGTTGCGAATGATGGGCAGGAGCGCGTAAAAGACGAGCGCGACAATCGCCGTGCGCGGGCCGATGCCGCCGATGAACGGCAGCGGGATCAGAAAGCCAAACAGCGCCAGGCTGGGAATTGTCTGCATCACGTTCGCGATTCCCAGCACCGGGCCACGCAGAGATTTGCGCCGCGTGATCAGGATTCCCAGCGGCAATGCGATCAAGATTGCGATCGCCGTCGAGAGAAAGACGAGCCACGCGTGCTGCGCGATGTGCGCGAGAATGTCGGACCAGTTAGCTTTGAGAAATTCAAGCATGAACCTTAGCGCATGTCACCAATTGGATGGAGAGCGTTTTCCGAAGTCCCGTTAGGGACGAAATGTTTATAGACACGCGTATCCCTATGCAATCTAACGCTCCGGTAGGAGCGACGTGTCGCTCCTACCGGAGCGAGTCTAAAATGTGTTGTCACGGTTCTATAAATATTTCGCTCCTACGGAGCGATAACAAATTCACTTCTCAACGTTTCCAAATAAGCCCGCACCAGATCGTTGTCGGATCGCACAAAACTCTGCGGCGTCTCCAGCAGCACGATTCTTCCGCCAGCCATCAGAGCGATGCGCGATCCAAGCATCAACGCCTCGCGCACATCATGCGTCACGAAGATGACCGTTTTTCCAAGACGCGATCTCAATTCGAGAAACTCTTTTTGCAGTGACGCGCGCGTCAGCGGATCGAGGGCGCCGAACGGTTCGTCCATCAAAAGCAGCGGCGGGTCGGCCGCCAGAGCCCGCGCGACGCCCACGCGCTGACGTTGTCCGCCGGAGAGCTCGCGGGGATAGCGCTCAGCAAACTTTTCCGCGTCAAGCCCGACTAGTTGCAGGAGCTCGCGCACACGTTTCTGTGTGCGCGCTTCATCCCAGCCTTCGAGACTTGGCACGACGGCGACGTTTTGCGCGACGGTGAAATGCGGAAACAGACCAGCTTCCTGGATCACGTAACCGGTGCGCCGCCGCAGACGGATCGGGTCCCATTCAGTCGTCGGTTTTCCTTCGACCCAAACCTGTCCCGCAGTCGGCATCAGCAGACGATTCACCAGCCGGAGCGTGGTCGTCTTGCCACAACCTGATTCGCCCAGCAGCACCAGCGTTTCTCCCTGGCTGACCGCGAGACTCAGACGATCGATGATCGGAGCGCCGCCGTTAACCGCATAGCTCACGCCGCGGAATTCGACGAGCGGGTCGCTGGATTGAATTGAGGTTGACATCGCGCGCGGATGTCTCAGGGGATTGAAGGGCGGACCGATGCGCCGCCCTCTTGACTTGGAAACCGTCGCTTCGCGGCTTAGTTGATCGCGTCCGTGACTTCGGTCAGTTTCGTAACCTTGATCGTAGTGCCATCAACAGTGCCTTCGACCGCAACCTTCACGCCCTTCTTGGTCTGCGTGTTCTTTAACACGCCGGCAGCGAGGTCGTTGCCTTTGTCATCGAGTTTGTAGAGTTTGTTGTCCGCAGCATAAACCGCATAGCCACTCTTCTCGCAGCCATCCATCATCGCGCAGCTCGTCGAATGGTTCTTGGCACGCGTGCCAATGTCTTTGGCGGATTCGGCGCAGGCATTGTCGATCAGATTGCCGGTAATCGTGACGGTCTTATCCTGAGCGAACAAGATTCCGGCCATCAATACTACAATCGTTAAAGCGAAAACTTTGCGAATCATCTTTCGGTCTCCTTAGTTCTTAAGAGCTTAGCTGGGGAGTGCGAATAGTATCACGTTGCGAAATGATTCAACCAGTAGGCGACGCCGGCCGCATGGGGCAGTAGCCCGACCGTGAGGGAGGGCTCATGTTGAATCAATGCGGAGCCCTTGCTGACGCGCCGGCTAATACCCCACACCCTACCCAGTGTTTTCTGCCGTCTGCTTACTGCCTCCTGCCTCCTGTTTTTCCGGCCGCAGGTGCGGAAAAAGAATTACATCCCGGATTGAATGCTTATTGGCCAGCAACATCACCAGCCGATCAATGCCGATGCCAATTCCGGCTGCCGGCGGCATGCCGTACGACAACGCGCGAATGTAATCCTCGTCCATGACCATCGCCTCTTCATCGCCACGCTCGCGCTGCACAACCTGATCCTTAAAGCGCTGGTACTGCTCTTCGGGATCGTTGAGTTCAGAAAAGCCATTCGCAGATTCGAGCCCGCCAACGAAGTATTCGAAACGCTCAGCGATGGATGGATCGACCGGCGAAGCTTTGGATAACGGCGAGATCGCTTTCGGGAAATCGGTGATGAACGTCGGCTGAACCAGATGCGGCTCAGCGAGCTCTTCGAACAGCTCGACAACCCGCACAGCGCCCTCGTTAGGATCAACTTTGCGATCGCCATAACGAGCAATCGCCTCCTTCATCCGTATCCGCGCAAACGGCTTCGAGAAATCGATCTCATGCTCGCCATAGCGCACGTGCGTGTGACCCAGGGCTACGTATACGACCGATCGCAGAAGTTCCTCGCAGAGATCCATCATCTGATTCACGTCGGCGTAGGCCCAATAGAATTCCAGCATCGTGAACTCGGGATTGTGTTTGCTCGAGATGCCTTCGTTGCGAAAGTTCCGGTTCAGCTCATAGACCTTTTCAAACCCACCGACGACCAAACGCTTCAGATAAAGTTCCGGCGCGATGCGCGCGTAGAGATCGATGTCGAGCGCGTTGTGATGAGTCCGAAACGGACGCGCGGCGGCGCCGGTGGCCAGGGGCGTCAACATCGGCGTCTCAACCTCTACAAAATCACGGTCGTCGAGGAAGCGGCGAATCTCACGCACAACTTTCGAGCGCAACTCGAACACTTCGCGCGGCGTCAATCCATCTTCGTCGCGCTCCAGTTTCAAACTGCCGGCGATCAAATCAGCGTAGCGCTGGCGTTGACGAATCTCTGGATCGTGTATGCCGTGCATCTTGTCCGGCATCGGCAGCAAGGCTTTGGCTAAGAAGCGTAACTTCTCAACATGCACCGATAACTCGCCGGTTTTGGTGACGAACAAGAACCCCTCGATGCCTACGAAGTCGCCGTGATCCAGCAAACCGAAAAGCTCCCAGCCATCGACGTCGCTGCCGCCTCCATCATTGCGTGCGCCAACCACGTCCTGCCGCCGCACGTAAATCTGCAAACGCGACGTGCCGTCAGAAAGGTGCACGAACGCCGCCTTGCCCATCACCCGCGGCGGCGCAGCGATGCGTCCCGCCAGGACTACTCGAACCTTGTTCAACCGGGCATTCGCGGATCCCAGCGAGTCTGCCGAAGGTCTCTCGCCTTCTCGAACTTGCGGCTCGAATTTCCGAAACGCCCCCACGATCGAAGTAATCGTGTCTTCGCCGGCCGGAGTCTCAGTAACGTTGCTGCGCTGAAACTTGTTCGGATAGACATTGCCCACCAACTCGCGCAGAGCGTCGAGATGCTCGTGCCGCGCGCGGGTCTGATCGTTCTCTTCAATGAAAGGGACAGTCATAAGAATGTCGTAGATAGTAAACCGTGAATCGCAAATAGGCCAAAGCTCTCTCGAAGTGGTTTGCACGTAGAACAGGTTCTGGTAACATCGTTATCATGTCAGTTGCGCTTGAAGAAATTACCAGGGAAGCTTTGAAACTTTCTCGCCAACAGAGGTTAGCCCTCGCTGGTTTCCTCTTGGAAATCGATGATCCGGCTGCGAGTGATCCGGAAGTTGAGGCGGTGTGGGAGCAAGAGATTCTGGCGCGCATCCAGGCCATTGACGATGGTACTGCGTCCGGTGTGCCGTACGAGGAAATGATGCGCGCCGCTCAAGAACGCCTGGCCCCATGAAGATCACTTTTCTTCAGGAAGCAGAACTCGAGTTCCTCGACGCCATTTCCTATTACGAAACCGAACAGCCTGGGCTCGGACAACGATTCAAAGACGAGGTGGATCGGACTGTGCTTTGGGTCGCGGAACGTCCGGAGGTTTGTCGACTGAGCCAGGCGGCTACCGGCGGATTAACCTGCGCGTCTTTCCGTATTACATTCCATCCGTCGTTCGCGAAACGAAGTTGTGGGTGATTGCGGTTGCTCCCTCGCGGAGAAAGCCCGAATAGTGGATTCAGAGAAGAACGAACATTTCTTGATCGCATGAAGGACAAGATTCTTTCGCTGGACGAGCTCCTCGCCGAGCGCGCGCGTTTGGGTGATGCGGGACAGAAGCTCGTTTTCACCAACGGCGTCTTTGATATTCTGCACGTCGGACACGTGCGTTATCTCGAACAAGCGCGCGCTCTGGGCGACGCGCTGGTCGTAGCGATCAACAGTGACGCCTCGGTGCGCGAGTTGAAAGGCGCGGGCCGTCCCTTGATCAACCAGGACGAGCGCGCCGAGATTCTGGCCGCGTTGCGCTCGGTAAATTATGTCAGCGTCTTTGACGACGTATCGCCGCGATCACTGATCGCCGACTTGCTGCCCGACGTTTTAGTGAAAGGCGGCGACTATGCGTTGGACGAAATTCACGGTCGCGAAGAAGTCGAAGCCGGCGGCGGACGCGTGGTGAGTTTGCCTTTTGTCGAAGGCGTTTCGTCGAGCGCCCTGATTGAAAGAATGAGAGACAAGAATTAAACGCAGAGGTCGCAGAGGTTTTCGCAGAGGCCGCAAAGGAGGACAGTCACTCGGCGTTCCTTTGCGAGTTCCTTCGCGTCCTCTGCGGTTGGAAACTGTTTGATTAGGCGAACCTGAATTCTGGAGATGGCCGCCACCACCGAAACACCTTCAATACTTCAAACCACGCTGGATCGAGTCGTCGACAGCGTGGAATGCCGCCGCGTCATCGATGAAATCAAACGCGGCGCGCGCCTGATCTCGATCAGCGGGCTGGTAGCTGGTCCGGCGAAGGCGCTCGTTTTGGCGGCGCTCCAGCGCGAATGTGGAAAGCAATTTGCCATAGTTACCCAGGCGCAACGCGACCTCGAAAGCTGGGAGCGCGACCTTGGTTTCTGGTACTGCGCGCTGTACGGCGTGGCCGAATACGAAGGCGCAATTGCAGTGCTGCCGGCGTCGGAAACCGATCCTTACGCCGGCGCTTCCCCGCACGCCGAGACGTTGGAGAAGCGAGCGCTCGCGCTTTGGCGTCTGGCCCGACGCCGGAAAGGTGGCAGCTTCTCGCCCGTAGAGAGTCACGCGCAGGATGCGAGTGCCACAGGTTTTGTCTTGCTGACGTCGCGAGCGGTGGCACGGCGCACCGCTTCGCCCGAGGAAATCTTGCGCATGGGCGCAGTCATACGACGCGACGAAGACACAGCGCCCGAAGAGCTGGTGGAAAAGCTGCTCGCCGGTGGTTATGTGCGCGAAGATCCGGTGCGCGGCGTCGGTGAGTTCTCGATCCGTGGAGGCATTCTCGATGTCTGGCCGCCAGGCACGGTCACCCCGGCGCGGATCGAATTCTTTGGCGACACGGTTGATTCGATTCGCAGCTTCGATCAGGAGACGCAATTATCGACCGCGCAATTAGCCGAACTCGAAATTGCGCCCATGCGCGAGTTTGCCGTCACCAAGCACGACTTTCGCGAGTGGTCGACGAAAGCTCGCGAGCGCTGGCGCGATGAACGCTTTGCCCGCTCGCTCCATGACCGAACGGTTTACGCCGATGAAGGCGAAGACTTTCCCGGGTGGGAGTGGCTGCTGCCGCTGGTGCACGAGAATGGCACGAGCGCGCTCGATTATTTTAAGGACTCGGTGCTGGTCATTGACGAGCCCGCGACGATCGAGAGTTATTTGGCCAGCGCCTTTCAAACTTTGGCAGAGCGTTACGCGGAAACTGATGCCGCGGACGATCTCGCTCTGACCCCGGAAGAGCTTTATCTCAGGCCTGAAGAATTGCGCACCCGGATTGATGCGTTGCCGCGAATTGAATTGCGCGCGCTCGGTCGCACCGCGGCTAAGATCGACGAAGAAATTGCGCTGGAAGCTGAAGAGCCGAAAGTCTCGGTTGGTAAGCAGCGGGCGAGGAGAAAGCCGTTGTTCCTGTTTCCGCACGAAACGAGCGCAAGTTCACAACTTGCACCACAGGAAGTCGAGTGGAAGTCACATTCAGCGATGCGTTATCACGGGCGCTTGCCTGATCTGGCCCGCGATGTGATCGCGCGGCGCGCTGACCGTAACGCCACCACGCTGTTTGTGATGCCGGGTTCAGGCACGGCTGAGCGGGTCGCCGAAATTCTGCGCGAATATGAGGCCGGCGTGCGGCTGACAAACGCGACTGAACCCTCGGAATCCCCCGCGACAGTCGATGCGCTGGTTACCTCGGGGCGGCTTTCGGCTGGATTCGAGCTGCCGTCGGCGCGTTTGGTCGTTCACGTGGAAAGCGATCTGTTTGACGAGGCAGCGGACTCGGCGCTGGAACGTCGCGGACTTTCGATTCAAAAACAGAAGGCGGAAGTAAAGCGAAAACGTACGCGCGCCGCGGCGTTCCTTTCCGACTTTCGCGATTTGAAAGTCGGCGACTTCGTCGTGCACATCGATCACGGCATCGGGCGGTTTGGCGGTCTGGTCACGCTCGATCTCGGGCCAACCGACCCGATGATAACGCGCGGGCTTCCGGAACCGGCCGCGACGCGCGGCGAGTTCATGCTGCTTTACTATGCCGAGGAAGCAAAGCTTTACGTTCCCGTCGAGCGCCTCGATCTCGTGCAGCGTTATTCCAGCGCGGAAGGACATCAGCCGACGCTCGAACGGCTGGGCGGGATTGGCTGGCTAAAAACGAAAGCGAAGGCCAAGCGCGCAATGCGCGACATGGCTGACGAGTTGTTGCGGCTTTATGCTGAGCGCAAGCTGGTTCCCGGCCACGCGTTTCCGCCCGACGCGCCCTGGCAGCGCGAGTTCGAAGAGGGGTTTGAATACTCGCTAACGCCCGATCAGGAAACTGCGATCGAAGATGTGAAGCACGATATGGAAACCGCGACGCCGATGGATCGCCTGCTGTGCGGCGACGTCGGTTACGGCAAGACGGAAGTCGCGATGCGCGCCGCGTTCAAGGCCGTGATGGACGGCAAGCAAGCCGCCATCCTGACGCCGACGACGGTGCTCGCCTATCAGCACTTCGATACTTTTCGCCAGCGCTTCGCGCCCTTTCCGGTGAAGATTGAATTGCTGTCGCGCTTTCGTTCGGCGAAAGAACAAAAGGAAGTAGTCAAACGCGTCGAAGGCGGTGAGGTCGACGTAGTGATCGGCACGCATCGAATGCTTTCGAAGGACGTCGGCTTTCGCGACCTCGGATTGGTGGTCGTCGATGAAGAACAACGTTTTGGCGTCGCCCACAAAGAGCGTCTGAAGCAATTGAAGAAGCGCGTGGACGTGCTGACACTTTCGGCGACGCCGATTCCGCGCACGCTGAACATGTCTTTGAGCGGATTGCGCGACATGTCTTTGATTGAAACGCCGCCCAGTGATCGTCTGGCGATTCAAACTCAGGTCGTGCAGTCGTCCGATTCGGTTATCAAATCAGCGATCGAACTTGAGCTGTCACGCGGCGGTCAGGTTTTTTTCATTCACAATCGCGTCGAATCGATCGAAACGATCGCGGCGCTGGTCAAGCGTTTGGTGCCGTCGTGCCGCATGGCCGTCGGTCACGGGCAGATGAACGAAAAAGAGATGGAGCGCGTCATGCTTGATTTCATTGCCTACAAGTACGACGTGCTGGTCGCCACCACGATCATCGAGAATGGAATAGACATCCCCCGCGCCAACACCATCATCATAAATCGCGCCGACAATTACGGTCTTTCTCAGCTTTATCAATTGCGCGGACGCGTGGGCCGGTCGAATCGACGAGCTTATGCTTACCTGCTGATTCCGGCAGAGCAGGAGTTGTCACCAATCGCGCGCCGGCGGCTGGCGGCGATCCGTGAGTTCTCTGATCTCGGCGCTGGTTTCAGGATTGCCGCTCTGGATTTGGAGTTGCGCGGTGCGGGAAATCTTCTCGGCGGCCAACAGTCGGGCCACATGGACGCGCTCGGTTTTGATCTTTACACGCAGATGCTCGAGCGCACCGTTGCGGAGTTGCGCGGTGAGCAGGTCGAAGACGAGACGACGGTTTCGATCAATCTCGGCGTCAATGTCGCGATTCCGGAAAGCTACATTGCTGACATGGGCCAACGCCTGCGCACTTACAAACGGGTTTCGTCGGCGCGCGACGACGAAGCGCTCGCGGCGATTCGCGCCGAGACCGAAGACCGCTATGGCCGCATTCCCGAACCGGTCGAGAATCTATTTGCTTATGCGCGGCTGCGGCAAACGGCCGAGGAGCTTGGCATCATTTCGATCGATCGAACCCGTGATGGAATGGCCGTAAAGATGGCCGAAAAAGCTCGCCTGGCGCCGGAAAAGTTGATGGAGCTGGTGCAGCGCCGATCGGGAGCAAGTTTCACCCCCAGCGGGGTTTTGCGGCTTGAGCTTGATGAAGAAGAGAAGGATCATGCGCTGGAGGTGGCTCGCCGCGTGTTGCTGCAAATCAGGGCTGACGGTTAGAATGACCGTCAAAACCAGCACCGTGGGTGCAAGATGTTTATGGCGCGTCTTTCGTTAATCTTATTCCAGCTCCCGATAGAGCAAAGATATGCCGCTCCTGTAAGGAGCTAAAGCAATCGTCGAAAGGCTTCGAGCTATAAGCATTGCGCTCCTCGGGAGTTCTTATTATTACGAGGTAACTAAACTGTGAAATTCAAACTAACTATTTCCATGCTGTTTTTGCTTGCGGCTTTCGTCATCTCACCGGCGCTCGCGCGCGCGCAGGAAGGCGAGCCGGTCGTCGTTGACGAAGTGATCGCGCAGGTCAACGACGGCGTCGTCACGCTTTCGCAATTGAAGCGTGAGATGAAAGAGCGCGTCGATACGCTGAAGCAGAACGGAATGACTGAGCAGCAGGCCAACGCCGAAGTCCAGTCGCACAAGGCCGAGCTGATCTCCATTTTGATCAGTGAACAGTTGCTACTGCAAAAAGGCAAAGAGCTTGACCTCACTGAAAAGGTAGAAGCCGAAGTCAACAAGCGCATGCTGGAGACTGCCAAGGAGAACAACATCACCAGCATGGACAAGCTGTGCGAAGCGATGACGCAGGCGGGATTGAGTTGCGAGGACGTGCGTCGCACCCTCCGCACGGAAATCATGAAGCAGGCGGTGTTCGAGGGTGAGGTCGATTCGAAGCTGTTCTATGGCTTTAGCTCGGACGAGCTGCACAAGTATTTCGACTTGCACAAGGATAAGTTTCTCAAGCCTGAGAGCGTCGAACTCTCGGAGATATTCCTGAGTCTCGCCGGCAAGCCCGAGACAGATGTGAAAGCGCGGGCTGCTCAGCTGGCGGACCAAGCGCGGAAGGGCGGGGACTTCTGCACTCTGGCGGCGGCTTATACAGAGCGGCCGGCGACCAATGGGAAGAAGCCCTGCAAGGTAGGCCTGTTCCAGGTTTCCGATCTGCGCGCGGATATCGCGGCGGCAATCAAAAATGTAAAGGCCGGCGGCATCAGTGATCCGCTGAAATCGGACGAGGGTTATCAGATTCTGCGCGTTGATGTACGCACCGCGGGCAGCAACACTCCGACCTTCAACGAAAACAGTGTGCGCCTCGCGATGGCCGCCGAACGTTCGCCGAAAGCCCATGAAGATTACTTGCAGACCCTGCGCGACGATGCGTTCATCAAAGTTTCCAAAGACTACAACGAATCGGTGCAGCCCCTGTTAAAGGTCAAGCAGAACTTCCTCGTCGAGAGAACCGGCGACGGCTCTACCGGCAAACCGGAAAAGAAAAAGAGCAAGATTTTGGGGATCTTTCCCAAGCCCTGAACAACCACATTAACTCAGTCTCTCCGCACCCAGCAGGCTAACAGGTGCGACTCAATCCGCTCATCGACAAATGGCTGTGCCCGCGTCGCCCTGTGGCGCGGCAGCAGTTTTTCACCGCGTGCCTGACGCTTGCGTCGCTCCTCTGTTGGTCGGCGGCTTGTCTAACAAAATCAGCACCACGGCAGGAACCGCGCGCGGCTAATCAAGAGCGCGCCTTCGAACCATCTGCCGTCACCCGCGCGCCACTGAAGCTGCCGCTCTACGATCCGAAAATCGTGGTGAAAAAAAGCCAGCGACAGTTGCTGCTGTTTTCCGGGGGCAAGCTGGCGCGCACTTACCGGATCGGATTGGGCCTGAGTCCTGTCGGCGACAAAGTGCGCGCCGGCGATCGGCGCACGCCGGAAGGCGAGTTCTACATCTTCACAAAAAATGAAAAGAGTGCTTTCTATCTTTCGCTCGGCCTGAGTTATCCGAACACGGCACATGCTGAGAGAGGTTTGCGCGATGGCTTAATCACGCGCGCCCAGTACGAAGCGATCACGCGCGCGCTGAGGGCGAAAAAGGCGCCGCCGCAAAACACGCACCTGGGCGGCGACATCTACATTCACGGCAACGGCGCGCAGAGCGATTGGACATGGGGCTGTGTGGCGCTGGAGAATGAAGACATCCGCGAGCTGTTCAATGCCGTTAGTGTCGCCACGCCCGTCATAATCGAACCGTGATTCATAACTAGAACATCGGTCTCAATCCGGTTGGTTCGCTCTGTATCTCGGGATCCTTGACGCCTCAGATCGTGTAAATCAGTCCCTGGACCGTCCGGTTTTCGTGCAGTCGCGCTCCGCTGATTTGTCCCTGCTCAGGCAATCTGGCTCGCGGCCCGCTCTCGAACCTTGGGAAAACCGAATCTTCATTCCCGGCATCGTTTTGCCAGACACTGGCATATTGGTTGCTGTGAACCCTAATAAAATTCGATTCCGGGGGATGAAGTTGAGGTAAGGATTATGAATATTCTGAGTGGTTTTTTCGCCGAGGATCTGGCGATCGATCTGGGTACCGTGAATACAATCGTGTACGCGCCAACCGAAGGAGTTGTTTTGAATGAGCCCTCGGTACTGGCGTTACACAAACACAGCGGCGAAGTTCTCTCCGTGGGGTCAACGGCGCTGAAGCTGCTCGGCCGCGAACCCAACGATACCGAAGTTCACCGGCCGATTCGTCGGGGCACCATAGATAACTTTGAAATCTCTCAACAATTCTTGCGGGCAGTGATTAGCCGCGTGCAGCACAACGATCATCCGAAGCGGAGCCATCTGGTGATTGGCGTGCCGGGATCGTCCACGCCGCTCGAAAGACATTCGGTCAAGGATGCAGCCCGCGACGCCAAAGCGGGTCGCGTGGACTTGATCGATGAAGGGTTGGCCGCTGCCCTGGGGGCTGGCATTGACTTTGAAGATGAACGGGCTCGTTTGGTGGTCGACATCGGCGGCGGCACAACCAACGTCGCCATTCTGGCCTCCGGCGGTGTCATAAGTTCCGTGAGCGTGCTCGCGGCCGGCAATGCGATGGATGAGACGATCAGTGATTACCTGCGCCTGCGCTATGCAATCCAGACCGGCGAACGGACGGCTGAACGGGTGAAAAGAGAGCTCGGCTCAGCATCGAACATCAAATCGGATGACGATAAACAGATTGAGATTGTCGGTAAGCAGCTCGCGAATGGGTGTGCTTTGCCGGTTACTATTGGGGCGGCCGAAGTGCGCGGGGCGCTTGAACCGGTCATCTCAGAGATAATTTCGACGGTGCGCCGTGTGATCGAAGATTCAAAACCGGAAGTCACCGCCGACATCTACTACTCCGGCGTGACTCTGACGGGCGGGGGCGCGCTCCTCGGCGGAATGGCCGATCGTCTACGAAATGATTTGAAATTGGCGGTAACCGTGCCTGAGGATCCGTTGACCACCGTGGCGTTGGGCGCTGGGCGTTTGCTGGCTGAGCCGGAGAAGCTGCAGCGAGCGTCGCTGAGGCTCGATGGGCCGGCATGGGAAGACGCCGAAAAGCTGGTAGTGAATTGGTAGAAATTCCAGCTGCTGCTCCAGCATGCCAGATAAAAGCCTCATGAGGTAGAATCCTCTGAGGCTTTTATTGTGGGCGACATCAAGTCATTCAAGATTCGCGACATCGAAATCAACCCGCCGCTGATCCTGTCACCGATGGCGGGTGTGACTGACGTTTCGTTCCGGCGGTTGCTGAAGCGTCGCGGCGGCATTGGCCTTACTGTTTCCGAATTCATCTCGGTCGAAGGCCTGACGCGCAATAATCCAAAATCGAAACGTCAGATGCGTTTCTACGAGGATGAGCGCCCGTTTGCGGTGCAAGTCTTCGGCGCACAGCCTGAGCGCATGCGCCTGGCCGCCGAGATGGCCGAAGAAGTCGGCGCAGATATCCTGGACGTGAACTGCGGCTGTCCCGCGCCAAAAGTCGTGAAGCACGGCGGTGGCTCGGGGCTGCTGCGCGATTTGCCGCGACTGGAGACGATTCTGAAAGAAATCAAGAAAGCGATCACGATTCCGCTGACGATCAAAATTCGCGCCGGATACTCGGACAGCACGATCAATGCAGTGGAGACTGCGAAGCTGGCCGAAGCCTGCGGCGTTGAGCACATCGCCCTGCATGGCCGCACGAAAGAGCAAGGCTATCGCGGCCTGGCGAATTGGGATCTGGTGCGCGCGATCAAAGAAAACGTAAGCGTGCCGGTCTCTGGCAGCGGCGATGTGGCAACGATTGAACAGGCGCTCGGACGCTTTCGCGAGACCGGCTGCGATGGAGTCTTGATTGGCCGCGGCGCGATGGCCAACCCGTGGATCTTTCGCCAAATTCAAGACACGATTGCCGGTCGCGACATTTTTCTGCCCACGCTTGATGACAAACGCGCGGTGCTGCTTGAATACTTTGACATGCTGCGCCAGGACATGCCGGAGCTGGCCGCTATCGGTCGCATGAAACAACTGGCCGGACAGTTCACCCGCGGACTGCAGGGTGGCGCGTTGTTCCGCACGGCGATCTATCACTCGCATTCGGTGGCAGAGATTCTCGATCGCATTTCCGAATACTTCGCAACGATCGGCGCCGGCCGCCAGTACTTTGGCGAAGCCGGAAAGCCAACCATCGAAGCGCCGGTGCTGGATTCATGCGAGGCTGCGGTTGCCGCGCCATAAACTATTTCGTTACCCAATTTTCTTTTAAACGGAGGCTATTAAAATGAAACGCATTACAGTTCCGGCGACGTTAGTTTTCCTGCTCGCGGTCAGCGTCGCCGCTGTCGCCCAACCGGCACATCAAACGCAACCGACGACCACGACGACGCCCACGTCACAGGAGACTGCATCGCGCGACGCCACCAGAGAAAAGATGGCGCGTTGCTCGATACCACAGGAGCGAAGATCAACGTCGCTTTCAAGCAGAGCGACAAGAACCCCTACAACTTTGTCGGGATCATGAGCACGGGTCTCACGAATGCTGACAGCTTTGAAATCGTGATCTCGGTCAGCGGCCAGGACACGATTCACTTCCGCATTTACCCGCATTACAAGGGCGCTTATCTCAACATCGACAAGGCTTCAAATAGTGCTGCGCTGATGCGGCAAATGCTCCGATTCGGCGACAAGAATTTTCTTTACTGGGGCGCAGACGACACCTTTGACGTTTTCGCCGGCTATAACTTCACGCTTGAGTCAGGCTTTCCCGAAGCGTCGATCAGAGTCGTGCTGAACAGCATCGCGAAACTCGATCAATATGTCGGCGAGATGAAACCGTCGATCGATTAGTCCATCACCGGTCAGGGTTTGTTAGTCGCTGGTGACAGCAAAGCACTGACCACTGTGCCCGTGCCCGCATCCAGATTCACCGGCGCCGGATAGCCCTTCCCACTCAGCGCCGCACTCTCAATCACGATCTCTTTCTGGCTGCGCAGTTTTTTCTGACGCTCGGCCTCGGCTTTTCTCTCAGTCGCAGCGGCCATCGCGTTCGCGGAATCCGCAGGTGAGGTGATGACCGGTTTGGGAGCAGATCGTTTCTTCGGCCGCGGCGACATCGCGTTCAGCGCTTCCCGCACCTGTGCTCGTTCGTCTTCCGTTAGATGGTTCC
>DATGVD010000433.1:0-6078 GCA_035300785.1 Pyrinomonadaceae bacterium
GGACACGCTGCCGAGCGAATCACGCTCTGACAAAAAGATGGCAAGTGAACTAACCCGAGAAAAGATGGCAAAGCTGCGCGACCATTTCGTTTCGCGTCAGCACGAGTTGTTGGCGCTAACCTGTGCGCTGGTCGAAGCGGAATCGCCATCCGGCGATAAGGACGGAAGCCTCGCTGCGGTGTCGCTCTTGGCTAGCGCCGCCGCCACTATCGGCTCTGTTAGTTCAGTTGAGCGCATAACCAGCGAAGAGTTTGGCGAGCACCTGCGCATCAAAGCGTTCACGGATAACAACTCGCCTCCGATCGTGATTCTTGGGCACACAGATACGGTTCACCCACGCGGCGCAATCAAAGAGCGACCGTGGCGCGCGGAAGGAAATCGCATCTACGGTCCGGGAATTTTCGATATGAAGGCGAATTGCGCGCTGGCGCTGGAAGTACTGCTCGCTTGCGAGGCGCCCGAATCATGCCCGCGGTCTCCGATCACGATCCTGCTGACATGTGATGAAGAGACGGGCAGCCCAAGTGGACGCGGTCTGGTCGAAGCCGAGAGTAAGAACGCGCGGGCGGTTTTGGTGCTCGAGCCGCCGGCCAGCGGTGGCCGGGTAAAGACGGCAAGGAAGGGAACTGGAATGTTTAGTCTCGAAGTCCATGGTCGCGCTGCTCACGCGGGTCTCGATCCGGAAAAAGGAGTGAGCGCCGTGCTCGAACTGGCGCGGCAAACGGTGCGGCTAAGTGAGCTGAACGATCCGGCAACCGGAACCACCGTGACGGTCACGATGGTGCATGGCGGCACGCATACCAACGTCGTGCCCGCCGAAGCTCGCGCGGAAATTGACCTGCGCTTTACCTCCGCGAGCGAAGGTCTGCGCGTGGAAAGCGCGATTCGCAATCTGAAACCGATTGACGCGCGCGCGCAACTGGTGGTTAGCGGCGGGATCAATCGTCCGCCACTTGAACGCACTGACGGCGTTGCAGCGCTTTACGAACACGCGCGGACAATTGCCAAGCTGCTGGATTTCGATCTGGGCGAAGCGAGTGTTGGTGGCGCTTCCGATGGAAATTTTGTCGGGGCTCTGGGCGTACCGGTGCTGGATGGACTGGGCATCGAAGGCGACGGCGCGCACGCGGCCCACGAACACATTGTCGTCGATGGTATTCCGTTGCGTGGAGCTTTGTTGGCGGGATTGATCGCTTCGTTATGAAAAAAGCGGTAGCCACAGAGGCACAGAGACACAGAGAAAACAGAAAGAGGGCAATATGCAGAAAGCAGTAGACGGGAAAAAGGAAATGGATCGCCACGACCAACGCGACGGTGATCAAACCACTCGGTTTGTATCTGACGGTCTTCTGCTTACTGCCTCCTGCCTTCTGTTTTCTCCGTGTCTCTGGTGTCTCTGTGGCTGTTTTGTTGAAGCATGAAAATAGCTACCTGGAATGTCAACTCGATCCTTGCGCGCCTGCCGCACGTCACGCGTTGGCTGGCAGCAGCACTTCCAGACGTGCTCTGCATACAGGAAACAAAATGCTCCGACGACAAGTTTCCGCTCCTCGATTTACAAGCGACCGGATATGACTGCGTGATCTTCGGTCAGCAGGCTTACAACGGCGTCGCGATTCTTTCGCGTGCCGGTTGCGCCAGCGTCCAGCGCGGATATCCCGGAGACGAAGCTACCAGTCACTCGCGTCTGCTGGCTGTCGACGTCGCGGGGGTGCGCGTCATCAACGTTTATGTTCCGAATGGCCAGGCGGTCGGCTCAGAAAAGTATCACTTCAAACTGGAATGGTTGAAGCGGCTGCGCGAATTTCTCGATCAGAGCTACGACCCATCAAGCCAGGTGCTCATTTGCGGCGACTTCAATGTCGCGCCGGAAGACCGCGACGTGCACGACCCGAGGCTATGGCAGAACCGGGTGCTTTGCAGCGAGCCGGAGCGAGCGGCCTTACAACACGTCAAGGATTGGGGCTTCACCGATACGTTTCGATTGCACAACCAGGAGGCCGGTCATTATTCGTGGTGGGATTATCGCGCGGGAGCGTTTCGTCGCAACCAGGGGTTGAGAATCGATCATGTGTGGGCCTCAGCATCACTGGCTGCTCGAAGCAAAACGACTTGGATCGACAAAGAACCGCGCGCGTGGGAGCGGCCGTCCGACCACGCGCCGGTTATTGCGGATTTTGACTGAGAGGTGCGGCGCGGCTCAGAGGACGATCCTGAGCCGCATCTTGATACCGTCTAGGTTTGCATTTATGGGGTTGCCGCGCCCAGGTGAAAGCTGACTCCACCCATCGCCGCTAGAATACAGTAAATGATTATCAGCACGGTCCAGATCAGCATGAGCTGTTTGACGCCCAGTCTGGCGGCATTCATCCAGCCCCAGATGAGACCAAACAGGCCGCAGATCAGTGCGAGTATTCCCTTCAGCGCGCCGTCATTCTGGAAAATCTTAATCGCAACGATAATCTGGCAGATGATCATTCCTACCAAGACCACCAAAGCAAGTATTCCTAACATTCAGTTTCTCCTCCGTTCAAGCGATCGGTGAAAAAGCGACGTCTTAACCTCGAATTAGCTGCGCGAACGCGGTTGGGAACAAAAGCAATCGCGCCAGCCAGTAGAGAATTAGACCACCCAGAATTAAGATCGTTATGCCAGTCTGCCGCTCCAGCGTTTCTGCTTTGTTAATGAGCGGCTCGGTTACCGACCTCGGCAGTAACGTGCCGACAATCAAAATCGCAATGAGCACGAGAAAGATTGGCGCGAACGCATGAAATCTGATTGATGCTTGCAGGTCTCCCCTTGCCAGCAACATGCACGCGCGAGTCAAGCCACAACCCGGACAGGGCACCCCAGTCAATCTAAAAAAAGGACACTGCCAACCTGGAAGTCCCAGCAAAGCAAGGACACCCTGGACACCCAGGGCACCAACTAATACCACTCCGAATTTGCGATCACGCAATATCGGCGCTAATGGGGAAAACGCAGTTTGAGACAACATTGCGGGCGGCATTCTATAGCAGGTCGCGTGGAATCACTACCTTTTCTTTTGGTTTGCGTTCTCGCGCCCCACCCGCGCCCCACACTTCCCAACAAATCTAGTTTGAAGTTAACTCTGCCGTCTTTTCAGTAATGTCCTTCTGCGCCCACTCGTTGTCGCGCGCAGCTTCGCCGGCCTTATGCCGTTTGGCTTCCTTCATCAGCTTGACCAGTTCCATGTGCGTCGAAAAGTAGGGCAGGCTCTTGCCGATGATCTCCTGAACTGAGCTGAAGCTCTTGTCGGTCATGAATTTCGCCAGGCCTGACTTTAACTCGTCGACCATCTTCACGCCCTGGAGCATCACGCCGGTGCAAATCTGCACGGTGGAAGCGCCCAGCAGCATGAATTCGATCGCGTCGTGCGAGGACTCAATGCCGCCAATGCCGCTGATCGATACTTCCTTCGGCAGGCCTAACCCGAGCTGACTCACCATTCGCAGCGCGATTGGTTTCACCGCCTGCGCGGAGTAGCCGCCGGGAACCGTGCAGCCTTCAACCGTGGGCATCGGCCGCAGCGTTTCGAGATTTACGCCAATCACCGACAGGATCGTGTTGATGGCGGAGATGCCGTTGGCGCCGCCGCGCACTGCGGCCAGCGAGGGCTCTCTGATGTTGGTAATGTTCGGCGTCATCTTTGCCCAGACCGGAATCTTTGCGACTTCGGTTACCCAGCGCGTGACTTCTTCCGTCAGGTCGGGATGTTCGCCCATCTCCGATCCCATCTTGCGTTCGGTCATTCCGTGCGGGCAGGAAAAGTTAAGCTCGAAAGCATCGACGCCGGTGTCCTGCACAACGTTCGTGAGTTCCTGCCAGCGCTCCTTGCTGTACTCTTCCATGATTGAAGCGACGAGCACATGGTTCGGATAATCTTTCTTGATCTGCCGAAACTCTTCCAGCCAGACCTCGATCGGCCGATCTGAAATCAGCTCGATGTTCTCAAAACCGATCACTTCATCGGTCTTGCGCGAGCGCAGTTTTCCATAACGCGGCACGACATTGACGACTTTGCTCGACTCGAGGCTGACGGTCTTCGCCACCGCACCGCCCCAACCGGCGTCGTAAGACTTGGCAATCACCCGCGCGTTTGTTCCCGGGGGGCCCGAACCAAGCAGGAACGGATTAGGAAATTTGATGCCGTTAACTGTGACTGATAGATCCATTAGTGGCTCCTTGAAAAACCTCTTTGTTCCCTCTCCCCTTGGGAGAGAGTTAGGGAGAGGGTCTAGCGGTCGTGCCAGCTTCGCCCCTCACCCCAGCCCTCTCCCAAAGGGAGAGGGAGTTAGAAAAAAACGTGGCTAACATCGATCATAGTTCCGCGTCGGCTTCGATTTCGATCAGCATGCGCGGATCGATCAGGCGGTTAACTTCAACCATCGCCGTCGCCGGCATGACGTCGCGCAGAAGCTCGCCATGGGCACGTCCGTATTCTTCCCAACGCGAAATGTCCGTGACATACATGCGCGTCCGCACGATGTGTTCAAGGCCCGCGTCCAGGCGATTCAACGCGGCCTCGATGTTCTTCAAAGCTTGCGTCGTCTGCGCGTAAGCATCGCCGATGCCAACAATCTCACCGTCAACGCCAAGTGCCGTGGTTCCTGTGATGTAAATGCGATTGCCGACGCGCACCGCGCGTGAGTAGCCGACGATCGACTCCCACTTTGCTCCGGACGAAATCTTGCGCCTCTCGATCATCTGCTAGTGTGGCGCCTCGCGCTTTGTGGTTTTCGTGTGATTTAGTGGATCGGATTCCCGCAAACTATTTCAAACCAGACGATCCACGAAATCACCCGAAACTGCACGAACCGAAACACCTGTAAAATTAGTTGACGCCACTCTAGTCGGCCACCAATTGTCCGTAGCTGTCCGGCCGCCGATCGCGAAAGAATTGCCAGGTGTTGCGAACTTCGCGAATCAAATCCAAATTCAAATCAGCAACCACCAAGGCATCCTGATCACGCGGCGCCTGCGCGACGATCTGCCCGCGCGGATCGCAAAAATAACTCTGGCCGTAAAACTCGCCGATGTCCCACGGCTGTTCGTGTCCGACGCGATTGATCGCGCCGACGAAGTAACCGTTGGCGACGGCGTGCGCCGGCTGTTCTAACTTCCAAAGGTACTCCGACAATCCGGCGACAGTTGCCGAAGGATTGAAAACGATCTCGGCGCCATTCAATCCCAGGATGCGTGCGCCTTCGGGAAAATGCCGGTCGTAGCAGATGTACACTCCAACCCGCGCGTAAGCCGTATCGAATGCCGGGTAGCCGAGGTTGCCGGGCTTGAAATAGAATTTTTCCCAGAAACCGGGATTGACGTGCGGGATGTGATGCTTGCGATACTTGCCGAGATACTTGCCGTCGGCGTCGATCACCGCCGCGGTGTTGTAATAGATGCCGGCGATCTCTTCCTCGTAAATCGGAACGATGATCACCATGCCGTGCTGCTTGGCGATGTTTTGCATTAATTTTGTAGTTGGCCCATCGGGGATTTTCTCGACCGCCTCGTACCAGCGCGTCTGTTGCTCAGCGCAGAAGTAAGGCGTGGTAAAAACTTCCTGCATGCAAAGAATCTGCACGCCCTGTTTCGCCGCGTCCTCGATCATCGCGAGATGCTTTTCAATGTTAGCCCGTTTGATCTCTTCGATCGACGCATCGGTCGGTCCGGCGTTCTTCGCTTGAATCAATCCGCATTTAACTGTTCGTGACATGTTTTCCCTCGTTAGCTCATTAGTCGATCTAGTAAGTCCATCGCTATTCCAACTTCTTCGGATCCAGAATCTGCTCTTAGTCCCGTTGGGACGAGATGTCTATAGCTCGTGATCGTCACTCTTGATCTTATCGTGGTAAGGAGCGACGCCGTCGCTCCTTACCGCGATTGTCCGTCTTTGGAGGAGTCTGCTCTGCTATAAACATTTGGCTCCTACGGAGCCTATCAGCTTGGCCGCTTGCGTCAAAGCGGGTCGGCATGACCTCTCGTGAAGGAGCGCGGTGGCGCAAGCTTCATTAACAGGAAATAGGTTCCACCCGCAACCCCGAATCCTACGAA
>DATGVD010000434.1:0-3758 GCA_035300785.1 Pyrinomonadaceae bacterium
ATTCCGGATCGCCGTCCGAGCGCACGGTATAGGCCTGGTCGTAGATTTCGACTTTGATAGTTGGGGACGCGTCGACATTTCGATCGGCGCCGGCAGTGTCTGTGCTCATCCGCGTATCGCCTCCGCGAGTTCTGGGTCGGCAGCGGCTACTGCCTCGAGCATGGCCTGGACCCTGGTTCGAACTGCTTCGCGTTCTGCCAGCAGACGCTCAATCTGAGCGATGAGTTGCTGTTTGTCTCCGCCGAGACCGCGAACCGTCGCCAGCTGGCGTTCCAGCTCGTCCTTTTCCTGACGCAGGGTCTTGGCGAGCTCGATGGTCCGATAGATTTTGTCTTCGAGATGCGAGAATTTTTCGAGCCCATTGAGTGCGACCATCGTTCTCTCCTGCCTGGCGCTAACAAATCTGCCAGATTATCCGACTTCATGAGCGAGAGCGCAAGAATAAAGTAGCAGGGTGTCAGAACCGCGAGCGGTAGCGACCGGATCGTGGCGCGACCCACAGTTAAGTGTTCATGTTCATTCAAGCTTGCCTGGACGATCCGGTCGCTACCGCTCGCGGTTCTGACACACCTCACCGCACCTCAGCGCCAAACTTTTCCTTTAGAGCTTCCACCAAAGGCCAATGCAGTTCGTCAACTTCTTCGTCGCGCAAGGTGCGGTCGGGCCTGCGATACTCGAACCGCACGGTCACCGAACGCTTTCCTTCAGCAATGCCCTCGCCCTCATACGTGCCCACAAACTTCGCCCCGGCGCAACTTTCGCCGCTTTGATTTTTGGCCGCCCGCAGTAATTCGGCGACGGTGACTTTGCGATCGAGGAGCAGCGACACGTCGCGCACGATCGCAGGAAAGCGCGGGAGGGGCGAATAAAGCACCGGGGTTTCCGGAATCTCCAGCAGCGCAGTTAGATCGATCTCGGCTACAAATACAGTTTGCTTGAATTTGTATTCAGCAGCGACGCTTTCCGCGAGTCTGCCGATCGAACCGACGCGACTTCCGTTGATGCTAATCGCGGCCGTCTGGCCTGCGCGAAGATGCTTGACGGGCGCTGCTTCGTAATCGAGCGACGGCAACTTCAGTGCTTCGACGGCAGCATCCAGGGCGCCTTTCAACTCATAAAAATCACCGTCGCGCGCCGGCGCGGCTTTGCCGGCTTCCAGGATTCCGCCCGTCGCCGCCAGCGCCAGACACTCTCTTTCGTCGGGCAATTCCCCTTGCGCCCGCGCGCGAAACACGCGACCGAGCTCGAATAGAGAGATGTCGCGGGTGCCCTGGTTCAGGTTGTGCCGCACGGCACTCAAAAGCCCGGGCAGAAGGGTGGGACGCATGCGCGTCCAGTCTTCGATGATCGGATTCTGCAAAGTCACAAAACCTACCGTGCTCGGATCAACCGCAAAGGCCGGAATCAAGTCGAACTGATCGTCGTGCGCCGCGCCGATGAAACTGAAGCTGATGGCCTCGTTGCACCCTCGGGCCGCCAGGGCGTCGCGCAACGCGCGCTTGCGTCGCTCAGTCGAATGATATTCTCCGGCGAGACTCGCAGGCGGCAGCGCAGTCGTGATCTTGTCGTAGCCAGTGTGGCGCGCGATTTCTTCCACCAGGTCTTCTTCGATCGCGATGTCGTGGCGCCAGGAAGGAATTGAAAACGAGAGCCGGGTCGCTCCATGGTTACGAAGTTCAAATCCTAAAGCAGTCAGGATGCGTAGCTTCTCCGTGTCGGAAACGCGCAAACCCGTAATCGCCTCAACCCGTTCACGGCGCAGACTAACGGCACCCTGTGAAAAGCGTTTGGGATAGACATCCAGCGCGTCTTCAGTCGCCACGCCGCCGGCGATCTCGCAAATCAAGGCAACGCAGCGCTCCTGGGCGCGCAGCACACCTTCGGGGTCAGCACCACGTTCGAACCGGTGCGAGGCTTCGGTGTGCAAACCCAGGAGCCTCGCCGTCCGGCGCACCGACGCGGGATTGAAATAAGCACTTTCGATCAGCACGTCGGTTGTCGCGTTTGAAATTTCTGAGTCTTCGCCGCCCATGACACCGGCGACGGCGACCGCGCGCTTCGCATCGGTAATCACGAGCATCTGCTCATCGAGTTTGCGATCTGCCCCGTCAAGCGTTTTGATCGACTCGCCTTTCGCCGCGCGCCTGACGACAATGCGATTCTCGGCAAGCTTCGCCAGATCGAAAGCATGGAGCGGCTGCCCCAGCTCGTGGAGCACGTAATTCGTAATGTCAGCAACGTTATTGATTGGCCGCTGGCCAATTGCTTCCAGCCGCTGCGCCAGCCATTCGGGCGAGGGCGCGATCTTTACGCCGCGCACGACCCGCGCCGCGTATCGCGGACACAAATCGGGATCGCGAATTTCGACGGCACTGATTTCCGCTGCTTTGCCTTGTGTTTTCGGAACTTGAGACTGAGGAATTGAGACTTGCGAGTTTTCGATTACCGCGAGTTCCCGCGCCATGCCCACGTGCGACAAGCAATCTGGGCGGTTCGAAGCGACTTCGACATCCAACACAAAGTCGTCGCCACGCGCTTCGACAACGTCAACGGCCAGACCAACATTCGTCAGCCGGTCCCCCACGTCTTGCGGGTTCAGCTTCGTTCCGGTTAGTTCGCGCAGCCAGTTGTAACTGATTAACATGATCTTTGATCTTTGTGCTTTGTACTTTGCTGTCTATTCGTGGTCGTAAGTTCATCCAGATTGAGATGGACCCCTGAATACTAAACAAAGTACCAAGCTCAAAGTACCAAGCACAAAACCCGGAATTCGCTAGCGAAATTGTTCTAAGAATCTCACATCGTTCTCGAACAACAAGCGGATGTCGTCCAGTTCGTAAATCCTCGCGCAGGTGCGATCGATGCCGAGGCCGAAGGCGAAACCCGTGAACTGTTCGGGATCGACGTTCGCCGCGCGCAGGACGTTCGGATGGACCATGCCCGATCCGCCCAGCTCGATCCAGCCGGACCACTTACAGATACGACAGCCCGGGCCGCCGCAATTGAAGCAACTGTAATCGACTTCGGCGCTCGGCTCAGTGAACGGAAAATAAGAAGGTCGAAAGCGGGTCCTGGTTTCCGGGCCGAACAAGCGATGCACGAACTCGGCCAGCGTGCCCTTCAAATGCGCCATCGTAATTCCGCGATCGACGCAGAGTCCTTCGACCTGATAGAACATCGGATTATGGGTCGGGTCGGGCGTGTCGCGGCGAAAGACTCGGCCCGGAGCAATCATGCGCACGGGCGCGCCGCGCCGCTGCATCGCGTGAATTTGCACCGTCGAAGTTTGCGAACGCAGCGCGAATCCGTCCGTCGTGTAGAACGTGTCCTGCGGATCGCGCGCCGGATGACCTTCCGAGATGTTGAGCGCGTCGAAATTATAAAAGTCAGTCTCGATTTCGCGATCGTCTTCGACGGCATAGCCGAGCGAGACGAAGATGTCTTCGATGCGCTGCCGCATCAGAGTGATCGGATGCAGGTGTCCAGGACGAGGGCGACGACCAGGAATGGTAACGTCGAGACTTTCGCGTTCAGTACGTACGGCTTCAATGAAACTCTCTAAGGCCTGCTCAGCTTTGTCGACTGATAGATTGAACGCAGTTTCAGTCCGTTCCACGAGTTGACCAATCAAAGCCCGCCTTGCAGGGAGCTCTCTCGCGATCAACTTCCTGCAGCTGGCTATCGCACTCTTCTTACCAAGGTGCCGAGTGCGTAATTCAGCGAGCGAACGCCGCTCGCCTTTGGCTTCCGCAAAGCTG
>DATGVD010000435.1:0-4082 GCA_035300785.1 Pyrinomonadaceae bacterium
GGCAGGCGGCGAATCTATAGCTCTTTGGATCGGCTGCACCATTTTGTTGGCCTTCGTTCGGTTTTTAATGAGCCAACTTCGTGCAAACTAAGGGATCACGGGAACTGGTAACAACCCGTACGCAGTTTCGTGATGATTCAGGTGGTAGCTTCATTTCTTCTTCGGGGAAGATCTTTTCTTCTTAGGCACCTTTCCTCCTTCTTTGCGAGCCTCTGACAATCCAATCGCGATCGCCTGCTTCTTACTGGTCACTTTCTTGCCCGACTTGCCGATCTTCAGTGTTCCTTCTTTGCGCTCGTGCATCGCTTTCTTACGGTCCTTCGCACTTGGCATCACTGGAATATGAATCGCATGTTCGCCGGGAGACAGGTTTTCGTCCCGGCGCTAATTCTGATGTCCAACAATATCGAAGGTGAATTTCAGCTTGTGCCGCACTCTCACCAAACCGTGAAATGCCGAGGTGGCTTTCACTTTGAAGTCGTCACGGCTTATGCTGAATTCTCCCTGCGCTCGAAGGTCATTACCCGTTACTGTGACCTTCGTCGGAATTGTGATTTGCCGGGTAACGCCATGCAGGGTTAGATCGCCAGTGATTTTGAGATCGTACTGGCTGCCATTTTGTTTTCCCGAAACGTTGGTGCTGCGAAATACAATCTCAGGGTATTGCGCAGGCAGGAGTACAATCTCACGCAACTCTTTATTGATGATTTGCTTTTGCTGATCGGTGAATACGCTGCTCGTTTCAACCATTGACTCTGTTTTCGCGGTGATCTGGAGTGACGACGCTGTTATCGCATCGGGACTCAGTTGAGCTTCTCCAGTGAATTCGCGAACCGCAACCAGGTGGTCATGGCCTTTGAACCATAACAGTCCACCGCGCAGGGCGTGAGCAATGAACTTGCTCTGCGAGGCGTCGAGCGTGAATCGCTGCGCGGCGAGAGAGGAATCATCGACAGCTTTTGACCAGGAAGTGCTATTACCATTAGCCAGCGGATAGCCCACTGCCGCGAGCACGACGCAAAGACATAAGACAATTCTGAGCCGTCTTAGCAACATAAGTTTCGCTCCGATTAAAGTTTTTCCGCGTCAGCGAACTTGAACTCTTTTTACGCCCCAACTGGTCGGGCCGTCATCCGATGCAGTCGCCTTTCGACCGTACCCCAATCAATATTAGAGAAGAAAGCTTCGATGTATTTCGGCCGGTCTGCCGGTTTGTAGTCGAGAATGAAAGCGTGCTCCCAAACGTCCATCACCAGTACCGGATTAAATCCGGCGACGTTGCCAGTCTCATGCAGTGTGATCCAATGGTTCGACAACCGGCCATTTGCAGGATTCTCGTAACAGATCGCCCAACCCACGCCGCGCATCTTGCCAATCCCGACAAACTCGGCTTTCCAAATATCGTAACTTCCAAGGGACTCTTCGGCTGCCTTGCGAAATCCGGTTTGTCCGGTTGGATCGCCAGTACCACCGCCGGTCGCGAGATTGTCAAAATAATATTCGTGGAGGACCATGCCGTTGTATTCGAACCCGAGACGACGGCTCAGTTCTGAATATTCAGCAAACTCTTCCTGGTCGACCTTGCCGCCTTTGACGAAATCGGCAATCTTCTCGTTCAGCTTGTTTGTTTCCTTTACGTAACCTTCGTAAAGTTTGAAATGCATCTCCAGCGTTTCATCTGAGATGCCCTTCAGGTTGCTCAAATTGAACTGCCTTGGTTTGTAGATGGAACTCATTCAACTTCACCTCCTTGATTGAGAAGCAGCTGTGAAACCTGCCGATGGCTTACGCGCGATTATGCCATCCACGGAATAACGATTCAAATCAACGAACCAGAGCAAGACAAAATTCAGCAATACGTATTGCAGGTTATGAGCTACCGTTGGAGCCTGCCCCAACATGACTACTCCGAATGTCAAACCGATCAAAAGGAGCCCTGACAGAGTCAGCCCCACTCGAGTGAACAATCCAAACAGTATCAAGGCTCCCGAGATCGTCTCGGCAAACGGTATGAAGTAAGCGAACGGCATCAGACGGCTATCTGTTTGTGCCGCCTGGAGAGTCGAAAGAGATTCTTGATCGCAAGCTGGGAGCGGCGCATCGCGCCGGTTTGACTGACCTTGAAATCGTCGAACGTGCTACGATCAAATCGTACGATACCGGGCATGGGTCCGGCGAATAAGGACTTGCCCTTAACTGAGGGCGATATGACAGGTTGGGGAAAAAGAACGGAGTGACTTTATGGTAGCTACAATTTCTCGGAATGACCTGAAGCTGAAGATTGATCGAGGTGAATCGTTTTTGCTTGTCGAAACATTGCCTGCGGCTGGTTATCACCATGAGCATTTGCCGGGTGCAATCAATCTACCTCCCGATCAAGTGACGCAACTCGCGCCAACCCTTCTGCCCGATAAGGCGGCTGACATCGTCGTCTACTGCGCTAAGCCTACTTGAAACGCTTCTGAGAACGCCGCCCGGGAACTGGCGGCGCTAGGCTACACGAACGTAAGAGACTACGCCGGCGGCAAGCAGGACTGGATTGACGCGGGATTACCTACCGAGAGCGAGCACCAGCATTAGCGAATAGAATTTCAAGTAATGGCTCGGCGCTCGCTCTTAATACTAGTTACGGAAATCTTGTGTCACCATCAGGCCATGAATGCCGCCATCCATGATGCCGATGCCGACGCGTCCGAAGTCACGCTGCAAGATGTTGGCGCGATGTCCGGGTGAGCGCATTAGACCGGTGTGCGCGATTTGCAGGGTTGGCGCGAGCGCGAGATTCTCGCCGGCGGTAACGAATCGTACGTTCGCTTCTCGCATGCGCTCGAAAGGATCACGGCCCTCGGGTGTGACGTGAGCGAAATAACCGCGCGCAAACATATCCACCGAGTGCTGCCGCGCGACTTGCGTTAGCTCCGAGTCGGCCACGACTGGCCGAAGTCCCGCCGCCACTCTCTCGCCGTTAACTAATTCGAGCATTCGGGCTTCCAACTCCGGTCTGGGGCGCGGCGTTGCGACTGTGTAGGGCAGCGTGACTCGCTCGTTAGATTCAGGCCGAACGGTAAGCAGATTGAGAGTCTCGGCTATGGCCTCGCCGAAGACTGGATGAAGCGCGGCTTCGAGACGTTCGGTGTAAACGGCGAGACGATTCACCGACGCACTCGCACGGATGCGCTCGCGCAAGCCTTCGTTCAGCGGAATTGCCAGGAGCAGCGCCGAGACGATTGCCGCAGTGATCAATCCATTTGCAAATCCCGGGATGACACCGAGCAATCGATTGACTCGTCGCTGATGAATGTCTTTCGGTAAACGTTTGAGGATTGCGTAGCCGAGAAGATGGACCGCGAATCCCACGATGACGGCGATTGAGACGAAGGCGATCGGCCGACCCCAGATTTGCGGCAATGAGTAAACATAGACAGTGAGCCAACGCGCCACGGGCTGATAAAAGCGCAAGCCTGCGAGCAGACTCAATATCCAGCCGGCCAGATCAAGCACACCAGGAATGAAGCCGCGCCTATAGCCATTGAGCAGGCTCAACGCCACGAGCAGCAGCAGCAGGATGTCGATCACGTTGAAAACCATTGGTCCGTTCAAGGTTCAGGGCGAACCGCGGACGAAGATCTCACTGCGCTTACGTGGTTAGCCATCAAAGCACTAGGAGGAAACCTGAGTTCATTCGAGGGGGAATTTAACTATAGCATAACAATTGGGACGTGCCGGAAATCAGAATTTACGGAGATTATTAAGTATGGAATGGCTTAGGGCGCGCCTGGCCGCACGTAAGGCAATTGACAATACTCCGAGATATCGATATTCAGCCGCTGATCGGATCTTTCAGCGTATCCGTTCATACGGGTTTCCGTGGACGCTGAGCGTCCTTTTGCGGTAAAAGCCCTGCGGTAAAAGCCCTGTGGTAAAAGCCCTTGCTATCGATAACAGCCGGTGATATAAGCAGGGTCGCAGGTAAACGGCTGATTTTCTATGGGTTGCCTCAGAGCAACTCGCCAGTTCAGCCATAATTACCGGCTCTTCCCCCCTGAAGTTACTCAACCGAATCCCCGATAGGAGTTTCTCAC
>DATGVD010000436.1:0-2746 GCA_035300785.1 Pyrinomonadaceae bacterium
CTTGTTACAGAAGTTCTTATGCGATTCCACATCGTCGGCGCTAACGCCGACCACGGCAATGTTCGCGTCGTCAAATTCCTGCCTGGTCGCCGTGAAAGATTTGCCCTGAATCGTGCAGCCAGGCGTGTCGTCTTTCGGATAGACGTACACGACCAGCCACTGGCCGGCGAAGTGACCGAGCGTAACCATCTCGCCGTCCTGATTCAACAAACTGAATTCCGGAAATGCTTTACCAACTTCTGCTGCCATGTCTTCATCCTTTCATCTAAACGGACGCTTGAAATAGCTCAGCGCCTTCGGCACTGGCGAAGCTAAGTTCTTCTTCCGCGCTTACGGGGCTTCGGTTTCGGCGCAGCCTTGGCCGGCGCCGGCGTTGTCGCCGCAGTCTCAGGCGGTCGCGGCGGCATTTGATCCCTGGCAAAGCGTGGCAACAGATCGTCGCGCATCGCCAGTTGATAGACACACCAGGCGACTTCGACCGCGTCTTTCTTCACGTCGTCTTCCAGAATGCGTTCGTAGGTGTCGAGGTTCGTGTGCCAGGTGTGCGTTTGATATTCGATCGGGTCCTGACCCATGCCGATGCCGGGCAGGCCGGCGTTACTGAAAGATGTGTTGTCCGAACCGCCGAGGTTGCGGCTGCGAGACGCAGTCGCGCCGACCACGCCGTCATCCTTGAATGGTTCGAGGATCTTGCGCATGATATTTGCGCCTTCCGGCGGACCAAACACGCCAGCGCCGCGCACGCGCCCGGTGCCGGAATCGATATTGAAATAGCCGCCAAATTTCTCGTAGCCGGGTTTGGGACTTTCAAAGGCGCCGAAATGTTCTTTCACATAAGCCTGCGATCCCAGCAGTCCTTCTTCTTCGCCGCTCCACAACGCCACGCGAATCGTGCGCCGCGGTTTCACGCCGAGAGTTTTCAGGATGCGCGCGGCCTCCATCATGATCGCGCAGCCGATCGCGTTGTCGGTCGCGCCCGTCGCCGCGTGCCACGAATCCAGATGGCCGCCCAGCATGATCACTTCGTCGGCTTTGTCTGTGCCCGGGATCTCCGCAACTGTGTTGTAAGAAATCTTGCCTTCGGGATAAACGCGATTGACGATGTCGAACTCCAGGATGACGTCGGTGCCGTCGGCCAGGATGCGCGTGATGCGTCCATAGTCTTCGTTGCTCATCACCACGGTCGGCACGGTCTTGTTCACGTCGAACGTGCGGTTATTGAAAGCGCGTATCTGCCGGAATTCGCGGCCGGCATCGTTGGCCCGCACCAGCGCGCCATTGTCTTTCAGAAACGTATCGAGCTGTTCATCGATCTGTCTGTTTGTCAGCGGCTTGGGCGCATTCGGATCGGGCGTCGGCGTCGGCGATGGCGTTGGGAACGGCCGCGCGTTTGAACCGAAGCGCTGCTGGGCTTGCTCGTCGGTGAGGCGTTTTGGCGGAGGATTCAGATTCACCGGAACGATCGTGTGCTTACCGGCGAGCACGATGCGCCCGCGCACCTTCGCCTTCTCTTTTTCAAGGAACGAGGTTAACTGCTCCTGCGAAGGACGCTCTGGCAGGATCATTTGATAAGCTTTCGCGCGCACCGGGCCGCGCGTGCTCGGCGTCCAGGCCAGCACTTCGCAAGTGAGCACGTCTTTGATGGGCGAAATCATGTGCGCCGTTAGTCTTTCGTTGAGCCAGCCAACATGGCCAAAATCCCACGGCTCGAGATGCGCATTCGAAAGTCCCCAGGCGGTCATCTGCTTGATCGCCCATTCCGCCGCAGCCTTGTGATTCGGCGAGCCGGTCAGGCGCGGACCATAGATGTCGGTGAGCATGTGCTCGGTTTTCATTATTTGCGAATTGTTGGCTTCTTCCTGGCGAATGCGCGCCAGCAAATCCTTGTCTGATGTTTGCGCGAACAGCGGCAAGCACATCATCAAGACGATCAAGCCGAGAGCAACAGCGCGTCGGTTTAGCATCAAATCGGTCTCCGGAAAGCTCTGGGTGATAAAGCAGCGGGATTATACTTGCTTTGGGCCCTGAGGTCAGTACCCGGAGCGGTAGCGACGGGGTCTCAACTTCCGCGACGTCGAGGTCGCCCGAAAAGCTTACCCGGTCGCTACCGCTCCCGGTACCGACTTAATCGCGCACTCCTCCGTTTGCAACGATCGCGAAACGGTTCTAGAATCTCCCCGACAGATTGAAAACTAAATAGCGTTTCGGGGGAGCCGCGATCTGCAAAGATCGGGCTGAGAGTCCGGGAAGAATTACGAAATTGGAATTGCGAATTGCGAATTGAAGTCGAAAGCGGGTTTTGAAAATCCGAAATTCGCATTCCGCAATTCGAAATTCTTCAGGAGACCCCTTGAACCTGATACGGTTAACACCGTCGAAGGGAGAAACAGTTATCCGTTGACCGTTCCATCCTTTTTGATTTAGGTGGAGCGGTTTTGTTTTGGAGTGCGGTGGCAAGCGTAGCGCGACACCGCTTTGGATGACAATTGATGTCCGATCCAAAGCGCCGTCGCCGCTTCGCTCTGCCGGCGCACTCCAAAAAGGAGTTACAATGAGCGCCGCAATCAAGTCAACCAAGATCGATCTATCAACGGCTGAGGCTATTAAGTCTCTACCCAACTCGCGTCGCATCTACATCGACGGCCAACAGCCACGCGTGCGCGTTCCGTTTCGCGAGATTGATCAAAACCCAACTCGCAACTTTGACAACACGCTGGAAGAGAATCCGCCACTGCGCGTCTATGAC
>DATGVD010000437.1:0-4892 GCA_035300785.1 Pyrinomonadaceae bacterium
TTTGCATGATTCAGCTGGTCCTGCATTTTCTCGAGTGTCTCCCCGGCGCTGCCTTCCGGCTTGATGCCCTCAGTCAACAAGGCATTGTCACTGTTGTTGATATTCCGGGAAGAACTGGGCAACTGGGCGCGGAGCGCCGTAGCGCTGTCGGGCGCGTAAAGATCGAAGAGCGGAAGTAATCGACGGATGACTTGCAACCTGCCCAGGCGGCCCGACGAACTGAAGTCTTGATCGGGCGGCGGCAAAGGCCGCAAGAGCACGTTAGCCGCCACCTGGAAAAATCGATCACGCAAAGACGTGGGTAGATTGGGAGGGACGGTTGGTCCCTCCGGTTGGTTCCACGTGCCGTGGCCATCAGCCCAGAAGACAATATAAAAGCCGGGCGTAAACGCGTACGACGACAAACCCGAGATCGTATTCGCATCGGCTGCGGGGTCTAGTTCGGTGCGCGCCAGGAGCAAAGCAAATATCTGATCCGCTGCCGCAGGATCTTTTGCGCGCAACTCGCCAAGAAAACCAATAGAGGCGTTGTTAACCTCGGTTAGGGCCGTCATTGCAAACTCCCGCGCCAGATCTACTTGCCCGTCACTGAGCAGCTTGCTGGCCACCAGGAGCCTCTTCAAGGAGGCCTCTGAGCCAGAAAAAGCGTTATGCGAACCTCCCGAGTTCTTTGTGTCGCTGGTCTCGCGCTCGTTCTCGCTTTTGAGTTTCGCAAGGAACTGTTCCCCCAGGGCTTTGTCCCGGCGCGCCGCCAAACTCAAGACTTCAGAGCGAAGGTCGCGACCGCTCATCTTTCTGAGGGCGATCACCATGGCCGGCGGCTTGTCCTTCGTATTCACGGTTACATCTTCCGCATCACCCGCTTCCGCGGCTTCCCAGGCGCGAACGAATAGCGCGCGCGCGGCAACGTTGTTGGCGTCCCACAGGACATCAGCGGCCCGCGCCAGCACCCGCGGCCTGAGCGCCAAATCGTTATAACTTCGCGCGTCGTTTGCTAGCGAAGTAACCAGAGAGACCGCAAAAGCACGCCGTTGAGCTTCCAACCGGTCGGTTTCGGTGAGGTTGCTCTTTTCGTTTTCACGGGCCTTTGCTGGGATTTTGTTCCGACTCTCGGTTTGCGCCAGAGTTGGAAGTGGAAGGGCGAGCAAACAAACGATAATCCACCATGGCGCATTGCCTTTGACGGTTCTTACTGAGACGAGTGCGCGCATAATGTTTTCACGTCCCGGTCGGTGGACGCAGGTCATTGATGAACTTGGGCCATTCTAAGTTTCAGGAACCCAGCGAGTCCTCTAAGTTTCCATCGTTCGCGGAAGCGTCGTACTACCAGCGCATAATATTCCTCACCGGCACTGGTGGCAACTACTTCGGAATAGTGCAGACAGCGCTTTAACTACGGTTTGCCCATTGCGGATCGTATGCTTAAATGTAATCTCCAAACAGTTTCATGATCGAACTCCTTTCCCAACTCAACGAACAACAACGCGAAGCCGTCACCTCGGGCGACGGCCCGCTGCTGATTCTTGCGGGTGCAGGCTCGGGTAAGACGCGAGTCATCGCGTACCGCATTGCGTACCTCATCGCTGAGCGTGGAATCTGGCCGCGCAACATTGTCGCTGTCACTTTCACCAACAAAGCCGCGGAGGAGATGCGCAACCGCGTCAGCAAAATTCTCGAAGGGCTCGAGTTGGGAAGCGCGCCTTTGATTTCTACTTTTCACAGCCTTTGCGTACGCATCCTGCGGCGCGACATTGAAGCGTTGAAAGCCGGCTACACGCGCGCGTTTACGATTTATGACCAGGATGATTCGGTGCGGCTGGTCAAGAACTGCATTCGCGATCTTGGTTTGGATGAACGTCAACTGACGCCGCGTTCAGTGCAGGCAGCTATCAGCTCAGCCAAGAATCGAGGCGACGACGCTGAAGTTTTTACCGCGCGGGCCCAGCATATCGACGAGCGCCGGGCTTCGATTGCCCGCGTGTTCCAGCAATACGAAGAACGTTTACAGCGGAACAATGCGCTCGATTTTGACGACTTGCTGATTAAGACCGTGCGGTTGCTGCGCGATGCTCCAGAAGTCCGCGAGAGATACAACGATCGCTTTCGCTACATTCTGGTGGACGAGTATCAGGACACGAACTCGCTCCAGTTTGGTTTGATTCGCCTGCTGACTGAGCGGCAACAGAACATCTGTGTCGTCGGAGACCCCGATCAATCAATTTACCGCTGGCGTGGCGCGGACATCACGAACATTCTCAAGTTCGAAGAGCATTTTCCATCGGCAAAGGTTATTCGCCTCGAAGAAAACTATCGCTCAACGCAGAACATCCTCGATGTCGCCAGTGGCGTTATCAAGCACAACCTCGAGCGCAAAGAGAAAGCATTGTGGACGCAGAATCCGGGTGGCGAGCTAATCCGTTACTACCAGGCGACTGATGCTGAATCTGAAGCGCGGTTTGTGGCGAGCAAAATCGAAAGGCATCTCGCCGCGGACCGGAACATTCGCGCGGCTGTCCTGTATCGCACCAACTCTCAATCGCGGGTGTTTGAAGAAGCCATGCGGCGCGCGAGTCTTTCATACAACATCGTCGGCGGCTTTTCGTTTTACGAGCGTATGGAAGTGCGTGACGTTATCGCTTACCTCAAACTGGCGCTGAACCCTAACGATTCGATCGCTCTGCAGCGAGTCATCAACACCCCACCGCGCGGTATTGGTAAGCAGACGCTCGACGAGATTGAAGCCCGCGCGCGTGAACTAGGCAGTTCATACTGGGAAGCGATTTCAGACCTGGTGCAAAACGAACAGCGGCTATCGCCGCGGGCGATCGCCGCGCTAACGAACTTCCAAAGAATCGTGGATGGACTGGCCGCGAAAGCTGCAAAGGTGAACGGCGAGCGGGGTGCCGACGGGGATATCGAATCGACTGCTCCGGTTTCCGACCTCGTCAAGGCCGCGATTATGGACAGTGGTTACGAAAACGCTCTGAAGGCTGAGAACAACGACGAAGCCGAAGCGCGCCTGGAAAACCTGCAGGAGTTAGTTAACGCCGCTGTTGACTATGACGAAGAGGGGCCGCAGGGCCTGCGTGATTTCATCGATCATTCAGCTCTGGTTTCAGACACTGATCAATACAAAGGCGACGTGCCGGTAACGTTGATGACCGCGCACTCGGCCAAGGGACTCGAGTTTCCGGTGGTCTTCATTGTTGGTCTCGAAGACGGCCTGTTTCCGCATTCGCGATCGTTGGCCGACGCGTCGGACATCGAAGAAGAGCGCCGCCTGTGCTACGTGGCGATGACGCGCGCCGAGAAGTACCTGTACGTCACTCATGCGGTAAAACGTCGCGTTTATGGCGAAGAGTTGGCCTCAGAGCCTTCGCAGTTTCTCAACGAAATGCCTCTGGAATTGATCGAGGACATCTCCCGTGGGAGGTCATGGCTGTCATTCGCACGGGGCTCGAAGGCGCGAGAACAGGCGGCGTGCTCCCTGGCTTACGAATACGATGAATCGTCGGAAGCTGAGTACGTCGAGGTTCCTTCCCATTCCGGGTCGACCGGTCGAGTAAGCGCGAAACGACCGGGCAAGACCTACCCCGGCAAGACCTACGACAGCGTCGAGTCCATTGAGGAGTTCTTTCGCAAGCGCGCGGCACGAATGGGTGGGGGCGGTAGCTCAACCCGCAGTGCCCAGTCAGGCAGCCCGACTGAGGTGGAGGCGGTGAGGAGGAGTCCGGAACCCGCAAACCAGAGTTCGCCCTCCTCCCTAAATCCGGAAAAGGACGTCCGCGCTCCCCTCGCCGAGGATTTCGTTCCCGGCTCCTACGTTCGACATGCCAAATACGGCCGGGGACTGGTCCTCCGCCGTGAGGGGTCAGGGCCGGCCACCAAGCTCACCGTAAGCTTCCCCGGCTACGGCCAGAAGAAGCTGGTCGAGAAGTATGCCGGGCTGCAAAAAGACGGGTAGTCTGGCCTGATAGAGGTTTTTCCTAACAAATCTGCAAACAGCCTTCCAGATCCTCCGGCGGAAGGTCGCTTTGGGCGCTTGCCTCCGGCTTGCCTCCGGCTGGACAGGTCCGACCTCGTGTGTTAGCCTCTTGGGCGTTAAGTTAGAGCGAACCTTTAGGGTTCGCTTTCCTTTTGGTCTTTTTCAGCAAGCGCCGCACTAAGGACTTACCCTAGCTTCGGCTGACCGCCTTCAGTCTCCTAGAGTCGAAGGTCGAGTCAAGGCAAGAACGACTCGCGCACAGCGCTGCTGAAAGGTTCGCGTAGACTATCGGACAGGAGAAACCGAATTTGACGAAATCCCCGTTTTTTGGAAGCGCTTTAGGTTTGCTTCTCGCTTTTTCCGTTATTTCCTACTCAAAGACATTTATCCAACAGCAAGCTCCCAAGCCGGCGAAGATTCAGCAGCAGCCGGTTTTGGACGTTGCCGGGCAAATGCCCGAAGCGATGGGAGCAACTCTTCCTGCCGAGGATCCAGTTGGGACGAGTCCTGCCTCTTCGGCGGGCAATTCGACAGCTTCTAATGCCAACCTGCCGGCTGCAACGTCAGACTTAGCCGTAGCGTCCCAGACCTACACCGCCACGGCTTACTGCCTGCGCGGGCGAACGGCCAGCGGAAAGCCCGCGAGCCGGGGCCTGATCGCTGCCGATCCATCCGTCTTACCCCTGGGAACCAGGGTGCGGGTCGAGGCGGGCTCATGGAGCGGAGAATATCTGGTCGCGGACACCGGCGGCGCCGTAAAGGGACGCCGGATTGATATCTGGACGCCGACGACTCGGGAAGCTCTCAAGTTCGGAAGACGACCGGTAAAGCTGACAGTACTCGAACTCCGGGGAAAGCGCAGAAAGGCCGGGTTGGCTCGTTCGCGACGAGTGGATGACCCGGCACC
>DATGVD010000438.1:0-2465 GCA_035300785.1 Pyrinomonadaceae bacterium
TGAGATTCCAAATCTCAAGTCGCTACTTCAAATCTGTAATCTCATATTGAGATTCTAAAATTGGGACTCTCAAGTCTCGAATCTGGAATTTCGCATCGGGAATTTGAGAATCCTGCCCTGCTTCATAAACAAAGCCGGTACTGATGCAGTTTAGAGTTCAAACTTTAGTTTGCGGCTTTGCTTACCCATGAAACCCGCAGCCTAAAGGCTGAACTCTGAACTGCTTGCGTGAAACTGCATCACTACCAACAAAGCCCGCACCCTCGTCCAAATTGCCGATTTAAGTTACACTCAGCTTGGCAGCGCCGCCTGCGAAACGTTTGTTCGTGCCGAGGCTCTGCTGACCAATTTTCAAACGGTCATTCAAGGAACGTTGTTGAGCGATATGTCGCAGAATCAAGTTTATGAGGCGTTGACCGAGGCAGCCGGCGGCCGTTTGGCTGCGCCTCGGTCCAGAAAGCTGGCGTCGGTCCGGGTGTCACCGGGTGGTTACCTCGCGGCTGCGGCGCTGCTGACGTTTGTTTCCCTGATATTCCTTCGAACCCACAGAGACCTGACCGCGCTGCTGCTGATTGCCGGCACCTGGACAATTACGCCGGTGTTGATGTGGACTGATCGGCTGAACTTTGACGGACGCGTGGTTTCAAGAGCCGGGATGCCGGCGTTTCTGTCACGACTGATTCGCGGGAACGTAACCAGCGTGAAGGTCGAAGACATCGAGCGAGTCGATGTGGCGACTCTGCGCACGCTGCGGCGGGGCGGCAGCGTCCGCTATCGGTACCGGATCGAGATTGCCGGGCGCGAACGTGTGTTTGCGTTTGCATCGGGCGGGCGGAGATTTCGCCAGATGGTGCAAACCCTGCTGCCGCTGATTTCGGATCACAAACTTGACGCCCGCGCGCGCGAACTTCGCGATCACCTCATCAGTCCAAAAGACGTTCGTCTCGAGGCAGCCCGACTGGGCATTGCTTCAGCGTCCGTGCTGGAAGAAACAGCCGAGGCCGCCGGCAAGAAAATCGCCCAGCACCGAGCCGCTTCAGACTCTGAAATCGTGCCCGAGGAGATCGAACGCGGCCGAAAACTGCGAAAGGCGGCGAATGATCTGCGGGTTGCCGGACGCTTGCGAGAATCGGCCGAAGGATTCCGCCGCGCCCTGATCATTTCGCCACGCGATCCGTGGCTGATTTATGAATTCGCTCGCCTGCTGAGATCGCAAGCCAGCGCGCTGGGCGAGGCGCGGATGCTTTCGAGAGCCTGCGCGGCCCTGCGCCTGGCGACGCAGCGCGGCGCGAATGATGCTCAGCTACTGGAGCGGATTGGCGAAAGTTTTCTCGAATACCTCGATCCGGCCCGGGCGGGAAAATCGTTTCGCCGGGCTCTGGAGATCGATGCTCACTCTTTCCGTGCTCAGCTCGGTCTGGCGGAGGTGGCGCTGAACGACGGCAAGCTGGCGCACGTCATTCATCATTACAACGATGCGTCGCGGATCGCGCCCGACAAAGCTGACGCGCGCCTGGCGCGCAGGGAAGCGGATTATTATGCGCGGCTCAATGATGACGAGGCTTATCTGGCTACCGAGCTGCGCCGCATGAATTGGCTGGAGTACGCTAACCGGGCTCAGTCTCTGGCCGCGCGCGTCAGCTTTGCCAGTCTGTTGATTGCTTTGATTGGCCCTTCGCTCGATCAGAGAGTTGCTGGGATCGGCTGGGCGTTGGCGACTTCTTCGATTCTTGCCTGGACGGGCGCACTGATCTCCCGAAAACTTTTGGCGAGCAGAGGCCGGCCGGTTCTCAGCGATTCATAGGGTCTTCACGGCGTTGCTTCTTTCGCCTTTCCACCTTTTTTCCTGCCCGACATAGCCTTTGGCGTGATCGTACGCCCCGATTGCTCTGACACGGAAGCAACCGCTTCAGCTCGGGCCGGCGCTGGATTAATAAATGCATCCCAGCGATAGCGCGGGCGCTCAGTTGTTTCACCCAGCCGCTTAAACACTAAATTGGTTACGGCCTCGGTCACCCAGTCGTGATAAAACTCGCCGACCGATTGCAATTCAGCATCGGGCGCGGGATTCATGAAATCGATCGCGTAAGGCACGTTGTCTTTGATAGCGAACTCGACGGTATTGATGTCGTAGCCCAAGGCCCCGCACAGCGTCCGCACGTCCTTGATCACGCGCGCCTTCAATTCCGGCGCCAGATAATCCGGGTCGTAGATGTACTGCTCGCCTGACAGGTAAGGCTTGCGTGGATCGTAGGCCATGATCATCACTTCTTCCTGCCCGATGCAGTAGCAGCGAACGAATTGATCAAAGTCGACGAACTCCTGGAGAGTCATGCACAACGTGCCGGTCTGATCGTATTCGTTGATCAACTCTTGCAGCGTGTTGACGCGCGAAACGTTCTTCCAGCCCCCACCGTCAAACGGTTTCATGATCGCCGGCAAGCCGACGTAGTCAATGATCGCCT
>DATGVD010000439.1:0-3190 GCA_035300785.1 Pyrinomonadaceae bacterium
CGCAATGGTGAGTTGGTCTACGACGCGTCGTTTCGCGATTCGTCCGCGTATCAGTGGCACGACTCAAAGCTGAGTAAGCTTGGCCGATGGTTTGACGACCATTTGCGTTTGGTACAGCTGGTTCATTACGCCCAGACCGTCGGCAAACTGCGCCTGACTGAATGGCGAGGCCGGCGCACTGCTCCGGTCGCGCCAACACAAACAGGAACAAGTGAAAAGAGGGCTGCGCTCACGGCCGAAGAAATCGGAATGGAGAACATGACCTATCTCGAGCCCTCCGACGATAATTGGAAAGAGGCGTGGCGCGTCACGGAAGGATTAATCAAGCAGATGAGCGATGAAGTCAGCCAGAGAGGCGTTAGGTTTATGGTCGTGACTCTCAGCAACGCGATTCAGGTTTATCCCGACCCGGTCGTGCGTCAGAATTTTATGAAGCACATCGGCACGAGCACCGTCTTCTATCCAACCTGCGGCTAAAGGATTTCGGGCAACGTCAACAAATTGATTTTCTGGATCTAGCTGAGCCGATGCAGGCGTATGCCGATCAAAACCACGTTTTTCTGCACGGATTCGGAAGTGATCTGGGAGGGAATGCGCACTGGAACCAGTCCGGACATCGACTCGCTGCCGACCTCATCGCCCAAAAACTCTGCGCGCATTAGCCAGGACGGGCTTATCTCACTTCACGATTTCAAAATCAATCCACTGACTCGCCACGCGGTGCTTCTCACTTGCCAGCGCGTCGTTGACGATGACCTGAAAGACGTATTCGCCCGGCGGCAGATCAGTACCGAGTTGGATCATGCCGCCGGCCAGCAGCCGTTTCAGATCAGACGGGTTGGCGATCTTGAAAGGATTTTCCTTGCCGGTGAACACCGGCTTGCCGTCTCGAAACAGACGGACCTGCGTGGTTAGTTGAGGAGCATTCGTCGCCTTGTCGAGGTGAGCGTTGTAGATTATGAAGCTGTAGGCCATCAGCATGCCGCGAGCAAAATGTCGCACTGCGGGGCTGGCTTCGGGATTGCCTTGTTCGAGGCCTTCCTGACTCTGGCCTGGTGTCGAGTTTACCGGTTGGTTCGCGCCGGGTTGAGCAGCGGGCCCGTTTGGTGAGGTCGGCTTGCCAGGATTCTCGCCCCTCATCACAATTCCCGACAGCGCCAGCCGATCCTTTTTCAGGTCGGGAGCCTCGATGAACTGGCTCGCTGCGCCGATGCGCTCGCTGCTCGCATCGCGCAAAGACATCCGCAATTGGTACGCGCCCGGCTTTTTGATCGGTACAGTCACATAGTAAACCAGGCCATCGCGCAGGGCCCGCTTATACAACTCATCCGGCAACTTCAAGGTATAGGTACGGCCGTTCTGATCCACGGGAACGCCGTTGTCGCCGAACGTAATTGCGAGCACATCGAAAACGCACTTGTGCCAGGCATTCGGTTCATCCGTGAACGTGAGATCGCGCGCATCGATGTGCAGGATCGAACGCATGAACGAGCCGGCCCTGGCGTCGTTGCCGAAAAGCGAAGTCAACTGCAAATGGACTCCGTTCGACCCAAACGGCGACGTCAACGCGGCCACCAACTGCTGCGCCAGCGTGCGCGGCCCCTGCTGTGTGTCTTCGTCGCTGCGGCCTAGAAAGCCGTTGCGCATACGCACGTTGAACTTCCCCGGACGCGTGACCTTCAGCGACAGTCTATGAAACGTGCGCCTTCCAGTTTTGGGATCGAAGGTTGCGTAGTCAGGCCGATAGCCGATCAGGTAATACCCCTTCTGATCTTCCATCACGCGGCGAATGCCGGCGCCCAGGTCGTTGGTGTTCCGGATCGCAATTCCACCGGTCTGCTGCGCCAGGAAATCAAGACCCTGCTGCGTTTCAAAGGCGGCATTGCGACGATTGCTAAGCTGTTGTTCCAGATCCTGAGGGCTCCTGCTGTTCAGATTATCGGCGGCGGTCAAGCCCATTGTCTGAAGGCCGGTCGCGTTCATTGTGTAAATCACGACCGAAGCCCGGCCCGCCTCATCGATTAACCTGCGCAGCCTCTCCAGCGCCAGGTAATTGCGCATCGCGTCCTCCTGGCTGTAAATCCTGAACCCGTCCGAGATCAGCAAAACCGACTTGCGGCCCGGCAGTTGGCGCAAACCTTTTACTACATAGCTAACCGCGCCCAGCGTACCGACGGAAAACAGGTCCTCACGGAACTGGTTCAACTCCTCGTTCTTTGCGTCAATCTCAGGGCCGAACGCACCGGGCGTCGGCGGCTCAATCGCGGCGAACGCGCCCACGCCGCCACGACCGCTCGCATACCACTTCACCCGCTCGATTGCCGCGTAAAGCTGGCGCTTGTCGGAAGTAAATTGCTGCAAAGCACCCATGCCCCCGCTGGTGCGAACGATCGCTACCAGATCACCGGGCTGCATTTGCTCGTCAACGAATTTTTTCAGCGCGCGGCGAACGTAGTAGGTGCTCTCAAAAGACAGACCGAGGTCATCAACTACGATGGCCATCGTCCGGCGCACTTGTTCGGGCTTCAAGGCGACCGGCGGCGCGGGCGGGGCATTCTTATCAACGTTTGCCGTCTTCGCCAGGGGCGCCACGACGGCGGACTCGATGACGTTGTAGGAGAAGTGCGTGATCTTTTGCGGCTTGCCGTCTTCGAATATTTGAACTTCTTCCGGTTTCAGATCGGTGACGACTTTGCCGTTCTTATCGGTCACGACCGCATCAACCTGCACCAGATTAGTCGTAATGCGAACGACGTCGATGTCTTCGGGTCTCTGCGGTTGGGTTTTTGGTTGCTGCTGCGGCGGTGGCGGCTCGGTAATCGCCGTGCGCGGCTGCTGGGCAAACGCCGCCGTACTCAGTTGGGCGATCAAAATAACCGCAAGGAAATGTCGTCTCTTCAACATGGGCCCTCGGAGAAAATGTCGAGACAGCTTAGTACTAAAGACGCGCCCCGGCAAACGAAAGCCTGAAACGATCAGCCGTACAGACCCCTTCGAGCTGCATCGCTCATGTTAGTCCCGTGAGGTTTAAGCAAACACTCGTTGATAGCCGACCAACTCGATATTTGCATTGACATAAGCAGGCGGCAGGATTATCTTTCGGGCAACCCCCAATTGTTACTCAACTAAATTTCCGATAGGAGTGCTCCCGATGAAACGCGCTCGCCGTTTTCCGCAGCGGTTGGTTCGG
>DATGVD010000440.1:0-6519 GCA_035300785.1 Pyrinomonadaceae bacterium
CGTGAGGAACAGTGACAAAAATCAGCTAACTTATATTGCAATTCGTCTGGATTGTCACGCTCCTACTTCGTCAAATCCTCCATCACGAATCGCCCTGGCGATCGCCTGGATGTCCCCGGACAAAGCCCGATCGCGAGTGAGACGCGGGACATGCTTGCGAACGATGTCGTAAGCTCGCCTCACGCCGCGGCCGGGTTGCAAGGGTGCGCGATATTCCAATCCTTCCGCGGCAGAAAGAAGTTCGATCGCGATCACGTGTTCGGCGTTGTCGACGATCGAGCGCAGCTTTGTCGCGGCAGTCATCCCCATCGAAACATGATCTTCCTTGCCGCCTGAGGTTGGCATGTTATCCACGCTCGCCGGGTGCGAAAGCACTTTCATTTCATTGATCAGCGCGACCGCCGTAATCTGCGCGACCATGTAACCTGAAGCCGTGCCGGGATGCGTGGTGAGAAACGGCGGCAACCCTTCGTTGAGATCGGGATTGATCAGACGCTCGATGCGGCGCTCGCTGATGCCGGCGAGATCCGTGAGGACAATCGCCGCATAGTCCAGCGCGAACGCGACGGGCGCGCCGTGAAAGTTGCCGCCTGACAGGACTTCCTCGGTTTCGGCAAAGACGAGCGGATTGTCCGTCACGCTGCCGGTTTCCGTTTCGATAACATCGCGCGCGTGCCAGAGCGCGCCGCGCACCGCGCCGTGCACTTGCGGCATGCATCGTAAGCTATAGGCATCCTGCACCCGCGGATCGTTTTCCAGATGAGACTCGCGAATCTCGCTGTCTTGCAAGAGCTCGCGCAGATGCGCGGCGACTTCGATCTGTCCGGCGTGTGGACGGGCCGCGTGAATTCGCGCGTCAAAGGCAACCGGCGTATCGCGCAGCGCCTCAAGCGTCATCGCCCCGGCAATGTCAGCGACGCGCGCGAGTTGCTCGGCGCGGTAGAGCGCCAGCGCGCCCACCGCAGTCATGCCCTGGGTCCCGTTCAAAAGCGCGAGTCCTTCTTTGGCTTCAAGTTGAACTGGCCCGATCTCAGCCAGCCGCAGCGCCTCGGCGCTCGGCATTCGTGCGCCGCGATAAAACGCTTCGCCTTCGCCGATGACGGTGAGCGCCAGATGGGCCAGCGGCGCCAGATCGCCGCTGGCGCCAACCGAACCTTTTTCGGGAATGACAGGAACAACGCCGCGCTCGAGCAGCGCGAGCAAAGTTTCGACCACGATCGGACGCGCCCCGCTCAGGCCCTGCGACAAAACATTCGCGCGCAGCAGCAGCATCGCGCGCGTCTCGGATTCAGAGAGTGGTGGGCCGACTCCGCACGCCGTGCTGCGGACGAGATTCAGTTGTAGTTCGCGAAGCTCCGCAGCGGGTATATGAACATCTGAAAGACGGCCGAACCCGGTGTTGACGCCGTAGACGGTGCGGCCTTCGGCAATGATCTTTTCCACAACGCGGCGTGATTTTTCGACGCGGGTGCGCGCGTCATTCGAGAGGGTGACGCGACCTTCGCCGTTCGCTACGGCGGAGATTTGCGCGAGCGAAAGTTTCTGGCCGTCGAGTTCGAGCATGACTACAAGGCAAAAGGAAGAAGTAAAAAGGAAAAAGTCAGAGCGCGAAACGAGTCCTTTTGCCTTTTTACTTTTGCCTTTTTACTTCTTGACGCGGTCCGGCGTCTCGGAAACGTGAATCCGCCGGTCTGGTGTCTGCGTGATGTCGATCTTCGTCGTGCTGCCCCGCAGGCGCTGGCGCGCGCGCTTGGCGCGGCGGACCGTCGCGCGACCACCTGACTGGGCCGCGGCCCGCGTCCAACTGGTCACGCGTTGAAGCGGTCGCAGCGAAAACTGATGGCGCGGCAAAACTTCGCCCGTGGCTTCGCGCAACCTGATGGTAAACAGCGCAAACATGAACAAGGTCGCGTTGAAGACAAATCCAACAAGAAAAACCAGCCGGCCGGGAACCAGTCCTACCGTGGCGCGCTGCAGGAATTCATCAAAGTTCAGCGCCGGCGCCGGATGCAAATACACTTTGAGATTCCAACTTAGCGCCAGCAGCAAGAAGATATAGATGTAGTTTCGACGCAACCTGCGTCCGAGTGCTTCCCAGACGCTGATGGTAAAGTGCGGAGTCAAGAGATCTGCCGCCAGGTGTGATGCCCACTCCTGGTCCCGCGGCACACTTTCCGGCGCCAGCATTTGCGCAAAGTAGCCGGTCTCGATCACGCGTACGCGGCTGGACCAGATTTCATAGTACCGATAACGACGCGCTTCCATTACCAGAAAGACCGCTACCAGAAGCGAGTTGATGGGGATCACAAAGTGCGGACTATTCGATGAACTGAACGCGAACGACAGCGTTGCCCCAGCCGTAATCACGGCCCAGTAGGTAGTATTGTCGAGGCGGCTCCGCCACGTATTTGAGCGCTGCACTTCGCCGCGGTAAAAGTGAACCATCGCCGTGTTGAATTCAGACGGCGAGAGCTTGCGCGCCATATCGGGCGACTGTGCCGGCTGTCGATCGGGCGCGACGGTTTCATGCAGCGAAGATGACGAGACGGGGCGCAAGCGGCCCGTGCTGCGCTCGCCGGAAAGCGAAGAGATCGAAGAATCATGCAACCCGCCGCTCAAACGATCTCGCGGCGGCGGGCGAGACGCAGTTTGAGCGTCGATAGTGCTCCGGTCTGTTCGTGTTTGGCCAGCGCTGCGCTGGGTTGGGTCGGTGATAATCGCCATGACGGGGCTTCGAAACTGGCGGGTGCGGGATGCCCGCGAAACCATCCGTAGATATTAGCACGAAATGCCGGCAATCTCGCACGAATTGCGTGGGTAGTAATAGGTTAGTTTGAGCTTAAGAGCTCGACCCATCACCGGGAGCGCGGGCGCCCTCGCCCGCATTGAGCGCGCAGCGCGAACACGATTCTCGAAACCGTCGAAATACGTTCTGAGAAATCGGCGCGCTCCGCATGCTGTGCGGGCGAGGGCGCCCGCGCTCCCAGTTAACGGCTGGCCCTTCCCTTTACAGAATGCTGAAACTGACCCACTATCCGTCGTGACTAAGCTTGTGTGGCCGCGATCGGAGTCCGAATCTCGCCCGAAGAATACGTTCCTTGACACTGATATTTGCGACACCTATAGTTTGCTTTTCGTTGTTTGAAGTAATGTTTTCTGCATCAGCAAGCCCACTCTCGACGCACGAGCATTGGATGCGCGAGGCGCTGCGAGCCGCGCGCGAGGCCCGGGCTGCCGGAGAAGTTCCCGTCGGAACTTGCGTCGTCAACGGCGATGAACTGTTGGCCGTGGCGGGAAATCGCACGCGCACCGATTGTGATCCGACGGCGCACGCCGAGATCGTGGCCCTGCGCGAAGCGGCCCGGAAGCTTGCCAATTACCGGCTGGCAAACGCCGCCGTCTATTCGACAATCGAGCCGTGCGCCATGTGCGCGGGCGCACTGATCCAGGCGCGGGTCTCGCTTTTGGTTTACGGCGCGCCGGACGAAAAGGCCGGAGCAGTCGAATCTCACTTTCATATCTGCGACGCCAATCAATTGAATCATCGCATCGAAGTGGTCAAAGGCGTTTTGGAATCTGAGTGCCGCGAGTTGATGCAGGAGTTCTTTAAAGTTAGAAGGCAAAAGTAAAAAGGTAAAAGGAAAAGCAGAGCGAGGTAGAGCTAGCCTGGCCAGCCAGCATGAACACGGGCACTTGTTCTTATTTTTGCCTTTTTACTTTTACCTTTTGCCTTGGTTGCGGAGAGGTCGCATAGTGGCTTAGTGCACCGGTCTCGAAAACCGGAGTGGGGGAAACTCCACCGTGGGTTCAAATCCCACCCTCTCCGCCAGAACTACAAGTCAAAGGGAAAAAGTAAAAAGGCAAAAAGTGTTGGTTCTGACTTTTGCCTTTTACCTTTTTACTTTTGCCTTGCTTCGGGAGAGGTGCAAGAGTGGTTGAATTGGCAGCACTGGAAATGCTGTGAACGGGGAACCGTTCCGTGGGTTCGAATCCCACCCTCTCCGCCAGAAACATTTCCGATTTTGAATTGCCGATTCCCGATTGGCTCTCGCGTGGCGGCGGTCACTAACAATTGGCGATGATTAGCTCGACACTCTTGCGACGGCTCGCCTGCGGCTTCGCAGCCGTGACGGTGGTAACTTTCATTGGCGGGAGCACGCCCGGCCAGCGACGACGCTCAACCACGCGCGCGGCGATCTGCGGGAACCCTAAGATCTCGTGCCAGACGATCGCCACGTTTCAACCCAATGATCTTCCTTTCCGCGTGCCGAAGAACGCGGTCATAGTCGACACCGTACCGTTCTACGCAATCATTCTGCAAAGCATGTCGGTTAGCAATGATTACTGTGATGTGTTCATTCCCGAACGCGATCGGTTACTCGCGCAAGCGCTATTCCCGGATCATAAAGTGTTCAGCTCGCGCTGCGCCGACCCAGAGAATTTATTCTATCTGGATCTGAGCTCGCGTCAGACGAGGAACCTGAGCGAGACGCACCGAATCATGGCCGTTTATGCGGGCCCGACATTGGCAGAAGCGCAGAAGATGCTGGCGGCGGTCAAAGCGACCGGAAAGTTTTCCGGCGCGAACGTCAGACGAATGCGAACTGGTTTCAACGGCACCTAGCCGTTCTTTTCGCTGGGAGGTAAATCATGGAAGACGACAAATTGGCAATGGAAGAGGCACGCCGGGCCGGGCAGCACGGCGCCGTCAAGTCGCAGGTCGAAGGTGAAGTGCAAGCTGAGATTGCCGACCGCGCCGCGCAGGCGCCGCCGGCTGAAGGCCAGAAGATCGATCAGGTAGCGGGCGAGTTCCGCGCCAAAGCCGTTAAAGAAGTTGTTCAGACCGAGCGCGAAGTCGGCCGCGCCCGCGGCGTGGCGCGCATCTCGCAAGTTGTCGATTACATCTTCTTCGTTCTTTATGCGCTGCTCGGAATGCGTTTTCTGCTGGCGTTGCTGGCGGCCAGAAGCGGTGCGGGGTTTGTTCAGTTCATTGTCACCGTGACAAATCCTTTTTACCAGCCGTTTCGCGGCATCGTCTCCAGCCCGTCCACTGGAGACGGCCACACCCTGGTGCTGCCGCTGGTGATCGCGATCATCGTCTACATCCTGCTGCACCTGGGCATCAACGGATTGCTGCGGATGTTCGCCCATCGCAAGACGGCGGTCTAAGGCATTGCCGATTTTCGATTTCGATTGCCGATTTATACTTGGTGTTCCGCGCTGTGAGCCCTGGCGATGGCGGAAGGAGGCCGGGCAAATGAAACGACTGGCACGCTTACTATTGCTGAGTCTCTTGCTTGTCGTGGTTTGGCCGGTTCAGGGCCAAACACCCTCCACAGCGACAGATTATGTGAATCGCGGTATTGAAAAGGTTAAGAAAGGCGATCCCGATGGAGCGATTGCCGACTTCACCAAGGCCATCGAAATCGATCCGCGTTACGCGTCAGCTTATCTAAATCGCGGCATTGAACGAGCTAGAAAGGGCGATCGTGATGGGGCGATTGCTGACTATACCAAGGCCGTCGAGATCGATCCAAGTAAAGCGTCAGGTTACTACAACCGCGGCAATGCTCTAGACGACAAGGGTGATCATGATAGGGCGATTGCCGACTACACCAGGGCTATCGAAATCGATCCGCGTTACACGTCAGCTTATCTAAATCGCGGCGTTTCACGAAAAGAAAAAGGCGATCTTGAGGGAGCGATTGCCGACTACACCAAGGTGGTCGAAATCGACCCGCGTAAGGCGTCGGGTTACTACAACCGCGGCATTGCACTAGACGCCAAGGGTGATCATGACGGCGCGATTGCCGACTACACCAAGGTCATAGAGATCGATCCTCGTAATGACTCGGCTTACTACAACCGCGCCGTCGCACTAGGCGACAAGGGTGATCATGATGGAGCGATTGCCGACTATACCAAAGCCATCGAGATCGATCCGCGTGTCGCGGTGACTTACTACAATCGCGGCACTGTACGGCAGGGCCAGGGCGACCTTGACGGAGCGATCGTCGACTTCACCTTTGCCATCGCAATCAATCCGCGATACGCGACTGCTTACCACAATCGCGGCCTTTCACGAAAAGAAAAAGGCGATCTCGACGGAGCGATTGCGGACTACACGAAAGCCATCGAAATCGATCCACGTCGCGCGGACACATACTACAACCGCGGCCTTGCAAGGCAGGGCGGGGGCGATCTCGATGGAGCGATTGCCGATTACACCGAAGCCATCGAAATCAATCCGCGCTATGCCTTGACCTACAACAATCGCGGCATTGCCCGGCATGCTAAGGGCGATCGTGAGGGAGGGATGGCCGACTTCAACAAGGCCATCGAGATCGATCCGCGTAGCGCGTTGGCTTACACCAATCGCGGCATCGCCCGAAGAAGAGATGGCAATATCGATGGGGCAATTACGGACTACACCAAAGCCATCGAGATCGATCCGCTTCACGCATCGGCATACTACAATCGCGGGGTTGCACGAGGAGGAATGAGAGATTTTGAAGGGGC
>DATGVD010000441.1:0-3662 GCA_035300785.1 Pyrinomonadaceae bacterium
CAGAGGTCGTGGTGAAGATGTTGGCTGACCATCCCTGATGCGCTGCTGCCGCCAATCCAATCAACAACACTGCGACCCAGACGTTCGAAGCTTTCGCGGCAAACACTACCGGCACGACTGCTAAAGCACAGATTAACATCGCCGTCTTGCGTGCCCGGTTTGTGCTGACCCCACGCTTGATCAACGAACCAGATAACCAACCGCCCGCGACGCTTCCGACATCAGCCATCAAATATACGATGATTAACGGCAGGCCGATGCTCTTCAAGTCGACGCCATAACTCTTCTTTAAAAAGTCGGGAAGCCAAAACAGATATATCCACCAGATCGGATCCGTCATGAACTTTCCGATCGCGAAGGCCCATGTTTGTCTGTATGGAAGCAGACGGCGCCAGGGAACTTTTGCCTCTGATTCGGGAGGATCGCTGCGAATGTATTTAAGTTCCGCCGCGGACAAACGCGGATGTTCTTCCGGCCGTCGGTAAACCGACAGCCACAGAATCAGCCACATGAATCCCGTCAGTCCCGTGACCACGAATGTCCATCGCCACCCATACGATAGCGTGAGCCATGGCACAGTTACGGCAGCAACCAGCACTCCGACGTTGGTGCCCGCGTTGAAGATGCCGGTCGCCAGCGCGCGCTCTTTTCGCGGAAACCATTCAGCAACCGTCTTGATGCAAGCTGGAAAATTGCCGGCTTCGCCAAGGCCCAGCGCGAATCGCGCCACGCTGAAACCCACAACCGTGCTCACTAGTGCGTGGCCCATCGCGGCCAGACTCCAAAGCAAGACTGACAGTGAAAACCCCTTGCGGGTGCCGAGCCAATCCATCGCGCGACCGGCAATCAACAGACCGATCGCATAGGCGGTTTGAAAAGCGAAAACGACCCAGCTATAACCAATTTCGTCCCAAACATGAGCGGTCTGCAAAGTGTCTTTGAGCGTGGCTATTACTTGCCGATCGAGATAGTTGATGGTCGCTGCGAAGAAAAGCAGCCCGCAAATTGTCCAGCGGAAGTTGCCAACGCGAGACTTTATTCCTAACGCAGCATCCGCTGCGCCAATTACACTCGCACCCGCAGACTGAGGCGGCGCAACTTCGGATTCTGATTTGGGTAAGGCCGTTGCTTCTACTGATTCCCTGATTTTGTCCATGACAGTCGTTTTGCAGTGCGGCGGCTTGCCGCTGCACTCCAAGCTACTGGTTAACGCCGCTGGCAAGAAATCCGCCGTCTACCACGAGGATCTCACCGGTAACAAAACTCGCCGCGTCCGACGCCAGAAACACGGCCGCGCCGGCCAGTTCTTCGACTCGTCCAAATCGTTTCATCGGCGTCCGCAGCAAAAACTCACGGCCCCGCTCGGTTTCATCCAGCAGTTTCTGGTTCAATGCGGTGCGAAAAACGCCGGGCGCGATCGCGTTCACGCAGACGCCGCGCGCCGCCCACTCAATCGCCAAAGATTTTGTGAGCGAGGCCACGGCTGCTTTGCTGGCCGAGTAGGCGGCGACTTCGAAGAGCGCGACGAAGGTCGAGAGTGACGCGATATTGATTATCCGACCATAACCACGCTCGAGCATGTGACGACCGAAGACCTGACAGGCCCACAGCGTGCCCGTCAAGTTCGTCTCAAAAATCTCACTCCAATCTTCCTCAGGAAACTCGAGAGTCGGAGCGCGTTTAGTTCGTCCGGCAGAATTGACTAGAATGTCCACCTTTCCGAAGGCCGCGATACTTTTCTCCAGGACCTCTTGCAAAGATGAGCGATCGGCAACGTCCGAAGTCAATCGCAGGGTTTGCCGGCCTCGCGCCTCGATCTCATTTGCGGCCGCGGCAACCTGTTCGGCGCGCCGTGATGTCGGCACCACGTCCGCACCGGCCTCGGCCAGACCGTGCGCGATCGCGCGGCCAATTCCCGAAGTGCCGCCGATCACCACGGCCGTCTTACCGGTTAGTTCTAAAGGCTTGTAGCCCATTCAAGCTTTCTTTTTCAGAGGCTCAGCATAGATCTTGATCAGGATCATGGTGAAGTCTTTGTTCGCGGTGCTGCGCTGATGCGGAGTGCCGCGCGGCACGATGACGAGGTCGCCTTTGGTGATCTCGAATGTCTTACCGTCGATGATCCGCGGGCTACGCCATTCTCCGGGTTCGGTTTCTTTTGGGGCGTCCAGCTTGCCGCCCAGCACCAGCGTCGCCGACCCATCCATGACGTAGTAAACATCGTCCGACGCGTCGTGCAATTCGGCGGCCGCGCCCGTCTTATTCTTTTCGTGTTGGACGGCGACGCGCAATTGCATGCCCGCGCTATCAATCAACTCTGCGGTTTTGTTGTCAGGCTGGAGCTTTTGTTTCAAGTCATCGAGCGACTGCGAAGACAGCACCACGACGGGGCGGGTCGCTTCGCTTGGTTTCCGTTGAGCGGTGGCCGCGACAGTTGACACAAGGATAACGAGAACGATCATTACGGCGCGACGAGATCTCATATTAGTTCACATCTCCTCAGATAAGTCTTCGTGCCAGAGGCACGAGATGTTTATAGCCTGAGTCGCCACGTTTGAAATCTTCAGCCCATTTATGGGCGGCAGAACACTGCGCTCCTTGGAGCTGACGCTGTTAACTCAGGCTTCGATCTATAAACATTTCGCCGCTACGCGGCTGCAAACACTACTTGCGGCTCGCCTCGAGTCCGCTGCCGCCTTGATCGAATCCCGGCTGCACCGTCACCACACCGAACTGGCGATCCTCGACTTCACGATGCGCGGCCATCATCCAGACAAAGTTAATCGGATGGCCGGGCACGGACACGTTCGGGTGAAAGCCCTTCGGCATGATCACGGCGTCGCCGTCGTGCACTACGCCGACGAATTCCGGCTCGTCCGGATTGGTATAGACGAACTGAACCCCAAAGGCGGGCGCGGGCATGTCGTAGTAGACGTAAAGCTCTTCGAGGATCGCGGCGTGTTCATGCGGCGGCCAACTGGTCCAATGACCCGGCTCGGAAGTGGTAAAGCCTGCCAGAATGCGTCCCGCTTCGACGTTCTTGCCGAGCGTAATGTTGACGGTGCGGGAATTCGACGCGCCCCCGGTCTTAAATTTTAGCGAGCTGTCCTTTTCCACGTCCGCATAACGCACTACCTGCAACGGATATTTCTTTTCCACTTCGGCGGAACACTCCACGAGATCGACAGAGGTCTCAGTGGTTATCTCAACCTCGGTATCGCGCGGAATGTAAATCGAATCGTATCGATCGATCTTGTTCGTCTGCCCGTCGGCCTCGATGGTGCATTCGCCCGACAAGCAGATTAAGCCCATTTCCAACGGTCCGGTAGAGAAACTTTCTTTCGGCTGCTCCCGGTCAAGAATGACCCGGCCGTAAACAAGATGCTTCATCAAGCTGTTCTCCGGCGTGATTGAAATGTTCCGGCCCTTCCGTGAGTTAGTATGACGGAAAATCAATTGGTTTTTTTCTTCTTTCATTTGCGTGCTCATGTTTCTGTTCCCTTTCATGCTTGATAGCTTTTCCCCTCTCCCTTTGCGAGACGGCAAGGGTGAGGGTAGTACTGCGAACTGGCCTAAACCCTCACCCCAACCCTCTCCCAAAGGGAGAGGGAGCAAAGCGAAAACGACTCACTTCTTTCCATGGTCATCGAGCCAAAGAAGAT
>DATGVD010000442.1:0-2432 GCA_035300785.1 Pyrinomonadaceae bacterium
CTCGTAGGGTGAGCCGGCGCGAAGAATCTGCAAGAAAACAACGCGACGAGTAATCTCAAACTGAAGGAGTCGACCATCATGATCACGAAACACCTCTTACTATCTTTGTTTGTATGCGCACTAATCTCAGTGCCGACGATCGTTAGTGCTGCCGGGGACCAGCCAGAGGTTGGAACAGTCGCACCGGACTTTCAACTGACAACCAACGAAGGCAATCAGGCGAGTCTGAAGGATTATCGCGGCAAGTGGGTGGTCCTCTACTTCTACCCGAAGGACTTTACTTCGGGCTGCACCCTCGAAGCTCATAACTTCCAGCGGGATGTGGGGAAGTATGCACAAATGAATGTCGTGATTCTCGGCGTCAGCGTGGACACGGCCGAGTCGCACAAGAGTTTTTGTGCGAAAGAGGGACTGAACTTCAAGCTGCTTTCGGACCCGGATGCCTCGACATCAGCGGCGTACGGTTCGGTAATTGAATACAACGAAACTAAGTTGTCCGCACGCAACACCTTCATCATCGATCCTGCCGGCAAGATCGCTAAGGTGTTCGTCGGTGTCAAACCGGGCGGTCACAGCGACGAGGTCTTGAGCGCTCTGGCCGTTCTTCAAACATCTTCAAAATCATCGTTGTGATGAACATTGCTTAAGTGGTTTTATATCGCGATCGATTGAACCCGGCGATCTGTGACTGGAGCCTACCTGAAGGAGGGCGCACGGCAGACGGGCGGCAGGACGACCCTCTGAGTCTTGTGCGTCCAAATTGCGTTCAAACAGAATCGTGGGGAAATGCTCACTCTCGTCGTGCGTAGTAGGAAGGCATAACGCGCTTGTGCCCAGATGGTATACAGCCCTTTGACACCATCGCGCGACTCACGCACTCAGGAACTTTAGCGCCAGCCCATTCATGCAATAACGCAATCCGGTAGGTTTTGGACCATCCTCGAAGACATGGCCAAGATGAGCATCGCAGCGCGCGCAGAGAACTTCTGTGCGAGTTTCAGCGAGACTCCTGTCAATCCTTTCCAGGACGTTTCGTTTGGCGATTGGGGCCCAGAAGCTCGGCCAGCCGGTGTGGGAATCAAACTTTGTCTTCGAACTAAATAGCGGAAGATCACAGCAGACACATGCGAATGTGCCCTCCTCATGAATATTGAGGAGCGGACTTGTATAGGGAGCCTCAGTTCCGGCTTGCCGGGTTATGAAGTATTGCTCGGGTGTAAGAATCCGCTTCCATTCCTCGTTCGATTTAACAACCTTATTGAACGGAGCTCCTTTTGCCGGCGGTTTTCCCTTGCTCTGAGCAATTGCCGAAACGATCACGGAACGGCTCAACAGAGTTACGGCTCCAAATATCGTGCCTGACTGAAGAAAGTACCTGCGGTTCATTTCATTTGCCTCTTTTTTCCTACGCCGGGTTCTCGGCGTGCGTGATATGCGCAAACACCGACGGCGCCACCGCGCGAGCCAGCGCGAGATTGTCGCCTTCCGGCAAGTCCGACACTATGAAAACTGCGTGACGCGCGGTCTGAAAACACGAGACTTGATAGCCGTCGAATTGCGAACACGTGATGACCTGAGCGCCCTGACTAGCAAGCGCGGCATTTGCTTTTGCTTCGCTGGAATCTCCGATTTCAGTAACCAGAAACGAAACCAGCCGGCCATGATATCTCAGGATGATGTGAGCAAATCGCCGTCCCTGGAAGACGCACGAATGCGCCTCGACAAACTCAGCGCCCAAAGGTACTTCACCCTTTTCCGATAAGACTGCCCTGGTCAGGTTAACGTAAACCGGATCGTACTTGCGCCCGGCCACTTCCAGATCAATCGGTTTTTCAGCCAGTCGAAAATGCACTGCGCAGTCGCGATGATCGCCGGCGGCGTCTCTGGCTAGTTCTGTCTTGACAATGCTGACTGGGATGCCGGGGTTTAGCTCGGCCGCGTAGCTGGGTGTCGGCTCGCGGTTGGCAATTTCCTGTGTGCCCGGTTGGGGCGACTGCTCTAACATGCGCTGCCGGATCAAAACGAGGCCGAACCCCGCTGCTAACACCAGACATGCCGCGAGCGCTAGCCATGAGGTTCGCCTGAGCGTCACAGATGGATGCCAGCCGCGCCGCGACAACGGTGTGACCCTGCGTCCGAATGCCTGTTCATGCAGGCGAGCGCTGAGGTGCTGACCGAACTCCTCCGACATCTGGTTCTCCGGCGCTTTGATGAACGCCTCGCGAAGTTGGCTGCGTAGCTCGCGGCGCGCTGCCAGTTCGCAGCGGCACTCGGAGCAGTGCTCCAGATGCGAGATGACCTCGTGATTTGTTTCAACGATCAACTCGTTGCCGAGGTAAGAATCGGCGATATCTCGAAATTCACGGCATTGCATATTAAGACTCCCTCACTGATTCTTCAGAAACCCTGGAGATCCTCCGCTGGCCAGACTG
>DATGVD010000443.1:0-5810 GCA_035300785.1 Pyrinomonadaceae bacterium
TGGTCGTGAAGGGAAGATTTCGAATGGAGTATCGCGACGACTCCGGCCGTGAGCAATCGATCTGGATCGAACAGGGTGAAATGATTACCGTGCCGCGCGGCGTCGAACACCGCCCCGTCGCCGACGAAGAAGCACAGGTCCTGCTCTTCGAACCGGCGTCAACGCTGAATACGGGCAACGTCGAAAACGAATTCACGAAAAAGAAGCTCGCGGAAATCTAGCTGGTTCCGGGTTCCATCTGCAATATCTCGATTCTCGCCGGCTCGCCTTCAAGCCTTCGGCTTATGAACCGGCTGCGCCAGTGTCTCGCAGTGCTTGCAGAGAATCCGATTTCTCGGCTTCTCGGTTACCAGCCGCAATTCCCCGACTACGAATAATCCGCACAGTGTTCGGTGGTTCCGGGCCAGGTGATAAATATGGCTGCTGGATGCAAGCGCGTACATTCGATCATATAAAGCGTAAAAAGCGGCTGTCAGGCCTCAACCAAAAACAGAGTGGCACCGGTGTCACGTCCAAAGATCATGCGCCAGATGCGCGTGCCACCAGCAAACCGAGCTGCCTCTAGCGAACCGCGCTGGTTGCAGTCGCTGCGCGGCGGGAGTTAAATAGACTCGAAAATGATCGGCGCAAAACTTGGGAATTACCGAATCCTCGAAAAGATTGGCGCCGGCGGGCAGGGAACAGTTTACAAAGCGACCGACACCAAGTTGGGCCGGTCGGTCGTGATCAAAGTCTTGCCGCCGGAACTGACGGCCAAAGAAGCCAACCTCAAGCGGTTCGAGCGCGAAGCGCGGCTCGCATCCTCGCTCGATCATCCGAACATCTGCACGATTTTTGATCTCAACGATATCGAGGGTGTCCACTTCATCGCGATGCAGTTCGTCGAGGGGAAGAACGTGCGTCAGCTTGTCTCTGGCCGGCCGCTGGATTTGCGTAGCGCGCTTTCGATTACAATCCAGGTCGCCGACGCACTGGCCGCCGCCCATGCGCGCGGGATCGTTCATCGCGACATCAAAGCCGGCAACGTGATGGTGACGCCGGCGGGTCAGGCGAAGATTCTCGACTTTGGCCTGGCGAAACTTATGGATAGCGAAGGCGCGGGCCCGGGCGGAATTCATCACACCGACCTCACCGAGGTTGGCATTCCATACGGCACCGCCACCTACGCCGCGCCGGAGCAGGCGCGCGGCGAACGCGTCGATGCGCGCGCGGACATCTTCTCGACCGGTGTGCTGCTTTACGAGATGCTGACCGGCACCTGGCCGTTTCAGGGCACTACCAGCGTCGATGTGCGCCACGCCGTGCTGCATGAAGAACCACAGCCTCTGGATGAAGTGCGGCCGGACGCGGTGCCGCCGCGGCTGCAGGTAATTATCGATCGGACGCTCCAAAAAGATCCGAAAGACCGCTATCAGAAAGTCAGCGAACTGCGCGACGACCTGCGCGCGGTGCTGCGCGAAGTTGATTCGGGAGTGGCGCCGGGATTCGATCCCGTCACGCACGTCACGCCGCGTCATCTCTCGGGCACGGGCCGCATGGGTCGCGCTCTCCGCTGGCTGCGGGGCGTGACCGGCGAAAAGACTTCGCAGCGCTGGTCCACGTCTGGGCACGCAACTCACGACACGCCGGCGACCAGCACCGGCGATCGCGAGCGCAAGAGTCTGGCAATTCTTCCTTTCAAGAATCTCAGCAACGATCTGCAATCCGGCTTTTACGAATTCTCTCTGGCCGATGCGGTGATTACGGAACTCGCGCGAGTGCGCTCTCTGGTCGTGCGGCCGTCTTCGGAAATCGTCAAGTACCAGGGCGTGGCTGTCGATCCGCGCCAGGCCGGACGCGAGATGAGCGTGGCGGCGGTTTTGTCCGCCGGTTTTTTGCGCGCCGGCGATCGCATTCGCGTGACCGCGCAACTGGTGGATGTCGAGTCCGGCGATTTGCTCTGGAGCGATCGTATCGATGCCGACGCCACCGACATCATCAGCGTGCAGGACACCATCACCCAGGAGATTTGCGACGGCCTGCGTCTGGAGCTGACTTCGGACGAGAAGGATCGGCTCGAGCAGCAGAAAACCGCCAACGCTGAAGCTTACGAAGAATACTTGCGTGGCCGCGCTTGTCTGGCCCAGTTTGTTTATAAGACGGTGGCGCACAAGGACGTCGATGAAGCGATCGAGCATTTTGAGCGCGCGGCGGAGATGGATCCCGATTTTGCGCTGGCGCACAGCGGGCTGGGCGCCGCCTATTCCAGCCGCGTGATGAAAGGTCAGGGGGAGCCGGACGATCACGCGATCGCGCATGCCGCCTTCGACAAAGCCCTCGCCCTCGATCCGCACTTGATCGAAGCTCGCATGAACATGATCTTTATCTTTCTGTCGAGCGGAGAAAAAACTAAGGCTCGTAACGCCGCCGACGAATTGCGCCGGGAAGCTCCCAACGACGCCAGCGTGCATTTTGTGCGCAGTGTCGTGGCCCGCCTGGACGGCGATTATGACAAGGCGCTGCGCGGTCTGGATCAAATGGCGCGTTTGAATCCTGCTGACCGCGTGGTCGTCAGCTACAACCGGGCGCGGCTGCTGACTTATCAGGCGCGCTACGATGAAGCCATGGCTGAACTCGATCGCGGCGCGGCGATCGAACCCGATCACCCGCTGATCAAGACTTTTCGCGCCCGCGCGCTTTATTACCACGGCGAGCCGGTCAAGGCCGCGGAGATTCTCGAGCAGGTTCTGGAACAGCACCCGCAGCTCGACGGCATCCGCCCGATCTATGCGACGTTCTTGAGCGCGCTCGGCTGGCACGACGAAGCGCGCGCGCAACTAACTGACGAAGTCAGGGCCACGGCGAACACTGATCACGACGTCGCGTACTGGTTGGCATCGGCATATGCGCTGGAAGGCGAGCGGGCCGAAAGCTTGCAGTGGCTGAGGCGCGCGATCGAGTTGGGCAACGAAAACAAGCCGTGGTTTGAACGAGATAAGAACTGGGATTCATTGCGCCACGATCCGGAGTATCAAAAGATTGTCGGCGCCTTGGCCGATCCACCGGCGACAACGGGGCATTAGCCCAAGGAGGTTTCTTTGCAGTGCGGCGACTTGTCGCCGCTTTGGTATGCGGCGCCTCGGCGCCGCAACTCCGTCAACGTTCCATAGAGTCGCGACAAGTCGCGACTTAGAAAAGCGGCGACAAGTCGCCGCACTGCAAAACTAGTCAGAACTTCTTCGTGTGTTCGTACGCATTTTCGATCATCAGCTCGACGGTTTGTTCGCGGCCGGCTATGTTGATCGGCAAGCGCCATTCAATCGTCTCGCCGCCGCTCAGCACGGCGGTCGCGCGCAGCCACCAGTTTCCCTCGCTCAATACCGCCACCGCGCGCCCTTCGTTATCGGTGGTCGTTTTCACCGGCGTGATTCCATGCATTCGTCTCAGAAGGAAATCGTCGAACTGTCTGGCCAGATGCGGAGTCGCCTGGAACTCGCGCTGCGCGGCGACCAAATCGAATGGATAAATCTCTACCGGAGAATTCATCGTCGCGCCCGTGATGTCGTTGCGCAATACTACGGTCAGCTTTGTTTCGGCGCGCGAATCCGTAGCGGCCAAATTCATCGCCGCCGCTCCGTCGCCGGGCAGGCGCCGATAGACGTTCCAGCCGGCGCCAAACATTCCGCCCACCAGCGCGACGCCGAGAACGATCTTCATGACCGCTACCGCTAAATTTTCTTTCGCCATTTATCTCTTGAGCTGCCGCACGTATCGCACCAGCGCGTCAATCTGATCTTCCGAAAGTTTCTTTTTGAAGTCCGGCATCTTGCCTTTGCCGTTGCTGATTGAATTGAACAGACGTTCGTCGCTCACGTTACCTTGCCAGGCCGCGTCGGTCAGATCGCGGGCGTGGACGTGTTTGGCGTGCAACGATTTCGCTCGTCCATCTTTGCCATGGCAACTCGCGCACTTGGAATCAAAGGTCGCCTTGGCGTCACCCGGCACCGGCGACGAGACATTAGCCCGCGCCTGGGTTTTCGTCGCCTGCGCGATGAACAGAACTGCAAAGGCCGCCGCCAATAGCGCCAGCACGGACCAAAACTTCTGTCGTTCTCTCATAGCTTCAGTTCTCCGGTTAGCCTTTGGGTTCGCATTTGATCGTTAGTAGGCCGGCCCGCAATTGGCGTTGCTTTCGGTCGCGATTGCGCCTCGCGGGCATATTTATAACTCGAATTCGCGGTCTTGTCTTGCCCGAACTCTGCGAAGCACGGTTGAAAGCGGTGCGCAAGCGCGATAATCTGAACGCGTGATCGATCCACTCGAAGACAAATTGCGTGAAGAGTGCGGCGTGTTTGGCATCTACGGCCACGCGGAAGCCGCGCGCCTGACTTATCTCGGCCTGTACGCGTTGCAGCATCGCGGCCAGGAATCGTGCGGCATGGTCGCGGCCAACGGCGAGCGTTTGGTGGCTGAGCGGGCGATGGGCTATGTCTCGGAAGCTTTCGATCAGCCGACCCTCGATCGTCTGACCGGCCCCAGCGCGATTGGTCACGTTCGCTATTCCACCGCCGGAGAAGTTTCGGTGCGCGAATGCCAGCCGTTTCTGGTCACCTGCCAGCACGGCCAGATCGCCGTCTGTCACAACGGCAACCTGCCGTTCGCCGGCGAAGAGCGCAAACGCCTGGAAAAAGAAGGCGCCATCTTTTCGTCGACGTCCGATACCGAAGTAGTTTTGCACGGCGTCGCCCGCTCGCGCGCGGCCAGCGTTGCGGAAGCGATTCCCGAAGTCCTGCGCGAAACGGAAGGCGCTTTCTCGATGCTGTTCCTGACGCCTAAGGAGCTGATCGCGATTCGCGACCCTCGTGGTTTTCGGCCGCTGGCGCTGGGCCGTCTGGGCGACACATGGGTGATCGCGTCGGAAACCTGCGCCTTCGATCTGATCGACGCGACCTATGTTCGCGACGTCGAGCCGGGCGAAATGATCGTGATCGATGAAAACGGTTTGCGTTCGTCGCATCCGTTGTCGGCACAGAAACATTCGATGTGCATCTTCGAGCACGTTTACTTTGCGCGTCCCGATTCGCTCATCTTCGGTCAGTCAGTCAATCGCTCGCGTCACAAGATGGGCAAGCGTCTGGCCATCGAACAACCGGCTGACGCGGACATCGTCGTGCCGGTGCCCGACTCAGGCGTGCCGGCGGCGATTGGCTACTCGGCGGAAAGCGGGCTGCCGTTTCGCTTCGGCCTGGTGCGCAATCACTACATCGGCCGCACCTTCATCGAACCGAAGCAATCGATTCGCAGTTTTGGCGTGCGCATCAAATTGAATCCCGTGCGTAACCTGATCGAAGGCAAGCGCATCGTTTTGATCGATGATTCGATCGTACGCGGCACGACTTCAAAAAAGATTGTGCGCATGGTGCGCGAGGCCGGTGCGAAAGAGATTCACATGCGCATCTCCTGCCCGCCGACGATCAGTCCGTGCTATTACGGCGTGGACACGCCCAACAAATCAGAGCTGATCGCGGCGAACATGTCGGTGGAAGAAATTCGCGCGTTCATCGAAGCCGATTCGCTGGGCTATCTTTCGCTCGAAGGAATGTTGGGCGCGACCGGAATTAATCCTGACGCGGCCTGCGTGGCTTGCTGGAACGAAAAATATCCGACGCGCATTACCAGCCAGGCGGAGACGATGCGCTCGCGCGAGCAGGCGGGCGACGCGTCGCGAGTTGCAGTTGAAATTTAAGGTGATGAGGCTGGATAAAGCAAAGATCGTATGGCGCAAAGAGAACCAAGAGGAATAGTCATTCCCAGCGAAGAAGAACTGCTTA
>DATGVD010000444.1:0-7378 GCA_035300785.1 Pyrinomonadaceae bacterium
TGGACCCCGTTCGATATTGCCTCGATTCCGGTCAGGGCGGCGCACCCATTAGCGAATGCCCCCAGCAGAAGCAACAGATGCAGCGGCTGAGCGTGATAGCCTTCAGCAATCTTTAGATCGACATCATTTGGGAGCGGAACAATGCCCGGATTCATGTAATAGCGTACCAGCCCATACACAATCAGGCACAGAAAACTGAAGATGAAGGCATAGCTGGGCGCGGCGAATAATGAACCAGCTTCTCGAACGCCACGCAAGTTGGCGATGGCGATGAAAGCAATAAAGAACAGGCACAACCAAACACGGTGATTGTGCAAACCGGCGAAGCGCGTTCCTACCATTGCCGAGGTGATGGCCTCGACTCCCGCAGCAATTGAAACAGATACGGTCAAGACATAATCGACGAGCAGCGAAGCGCCCGCGATTAGTCCCGGCAAGGTCCCCAGGTTCTCCTTCGCGACGATGTACGCGCCGCCGCCGGATGGGTAGGCGTGAATAGTTTGCCGGTAACTAATCGCAACGATCACGAGCAGGGCACCGATGGCAATCGATATGGGAACAACTCGACTAAACGCATCAGCCAGACCGGCGACATAGGCCGCGGCAAGAACTAGCAGGATTTGTTCGGTTGCGTATGCAGTGGAAGACAGTGCGTCCGAAGCGAAGATCGCAAGCGCGGTCTTCTTGGTCAGTCGCTCGTGTGTTAAGCGTTCTGTTCTGATTGGGCTGCCAACCAGAAAACGCTTTAATGAGGCCATTTTTTGGTTGCGGCAGCAAGGTCCCGATCGACTCGGGCGCGCAAAAAGATGCCACAGCGTGCAGCTTTCCAAAAGCGCCGACTGTGGCGAAGCACACCTATTGGTGGCCCTGCTGCTTCATTTCGGTCTAACGAGCCAACTCTCGTTTTTCCGTGCCGTATATTATGCCACTTCTTTCGAAAGTCAATGCCACCGCCAGCCGAGCTGCTAATCCCGCGGGAGAACAATCTTCGAAAAATCCTTGCTAAAAGGTGGCCCAAAAAAATAAAGCGGGCGGGGCCCTCCCACAAGCCCCACCCTAAGGCCACGTGTCCTCACCCCACGCGACCACTTCGCCCACCGGGGAGGCGGGCGCCGGATGATTATGCACAAGTCGCCAGAAAGATGCAACCAAAGTAGACGTTTTTTCCGGTGCATTCTGCCGCGTAAAGAGCCGGCTGGAAATGAAGCTTCTGACGAGCCGATCGACTAGACATTCGCGCGCGGCAACACCGACTCAATGCTATGCAACAAGATAATGATAAGGTCGCTGTCTGCACCCGCAGTTTTTACTTTCAGGGACACATAATCGTTAGTGACGTCGCTTATCGCGCCTTCGTAAACTCCGCCCGACACAGTCTTGATGGTCACTGACTGACCGCGAAAACGAATCAAGAGATTCTCGATGTGCTGATAGTTCATGTGGTGTTTCTTCCCGCCCGCTGGATGCCCTCATTCTGCCCAGGTCACAAAAAACAATCGATAACCATCCGGATCTTGCAAGCTTATGAATCGGCCGCCCCAACCCTCGTCTCTCGGTTCAGTGACTTCGACTCCACCGGCCGTCAGCTTCTTGCAAAACTCATCGACGTTGCTGACTCCAAGAACGAAATGGACGCCGCGTCCACGCTTCAGCATTGTCTCGATCTGTTGCACTAAAGTAATCCGCAAAGAGCCGGCGCCGACCGTTGCTATGGGCGGCTCGGCCGCGAGGTTTTGCGACACAGTCTCAAATCCAAGCCGCTCCTGATAAAACCGAAGCGACTCTTCAAGATTGTTAACTTCCAGAAACAGCAGGTCGAGGCCGGTCACCATGTTGTGATCTCAGATCACAGTCAGAATCACATACACTCCGTAGCCGGCGCCGCAAACAGCCAACCAAAAGATGACTTCCTGGGCTGCGCGAAAGCGCCGCGCCGGATGCGAGCGTCTGAGCGACGCGCGTGCACTGGTCATCGCCGAGTGCGCCATTAGCACTCCAAACAAGATCACGCCCAGAGACAAAATTGAGAGCGGCCAGAGAAACCATAGCCCGTTAAAGCGAACCAGAAGCAGCAGCATCAAGCCCAGCACCAGGCACAAGAGCGAGCTCAGCAGCTGGCCATAAATGCCGACCTCGCGGACGGCCGGCTTCACGTAAGTTGCAGGCGCTTCGGCCACCGGATGCCGTCGCTGTAAGTCGTATTTACTCCGAGCCTCGTCGTCGCGCAGCACGCGATACGCTTCGTTCAGCGCCTTCATATCCTCCTCGTTGCCGCCGCGATCGGGATGCCGCTTCAGCGCGAGTCGCCGGTACAGACTTTCGATCTCCCGCCGTGAAGCGTGCTGTCGCGCGCCCAGCACCGAGTAGTAATCCTTGTTGGAATCGAATTGATCCAAGTGCCTTGCGATTCTAGATTCGTCAACCTGGATTTGCAATTGAGTTCTTCATTGGCAGGTGGGAAGCCCGACGTGAACGAAGGGCAACTCATGCGCCAGGGGCCCTCCCTTACGGCCGGGCTTCTGACAACAAGTTTCGCGCGGAGCGGAAAGGTCGCTTATGATAATCTTGGCTTGACGCTTGACTGAGGGGGCTCGCATTCCGGTGGACCAGACTTTCAACCCGGGCGATGATCTGATCTTTCAACTCGAGAGCGGCTTTGGTTTGTTGCGCGTGCTCGCGATAGAACAAAGGAGCTCAGATCGGGTCTGGCATCTGATGGCTTACGAAGAATTGTTTCCCGATGTCGAGGCAGCCGAGCGAGCGCTGACCCAACCCGAAAATCTACACGTCCGAACCGCGCATATGGCGTTGACCGACCGCGCGTTCGAGCGCACCCCGGCGGCGCATCTGGGCAATCGCCCTATCATGAGCGAAGAGCTCGCCGCCTATCGACGATGGGTTGATGAAGCCGGCCACGTCTCGGATCGTTCGGCGCTACTAATGTTGGGACTGCGATAGAAACTTCAAGTGGTACATGGAAATGAGGTGCAAGATTAGAATTCCGACTTCAATATTCAGAGCTGCGTGTGGTTTGTTTGTGGCTTTCGTCTTCATCACGCCGGCACTCGCGCAACGGCGCGAGCGCTTGATCGACACATGGAAACCTCTGCACTATGACGTCGCAATTACTCTCGACGACCAGCTCACCGAGATCGCCAAAGCCCAAACAGAAATTACCGCACAGATTCTTAAAGGCAACGTGAGCATGATCGATCTGGATTTTGGATCGATGCCGATTGACGCTGTGACTATTGGAGGTCAACCGGCGCGTTATGAAAGAAAACCGGAAGTATTGAATGTCTTTCTCGGCCGCGCGGCGCACACTGGCGACAAGGTCACCATCGTCGTCACTTATCACGGCCGTCCGACGGACGGTTTGGTCTTCGCAACCGATCGTGATGGAAAGCCCTCGGCGACTGGTGACAACTGGCCCAACCGCGTGCACCAATGGATTCCCTGCCTCGATCATCCGTCAGCGAAAGCTACCGTTTCGTTCACAGTCACTGCCCCGCAGCGTGATCAAGTAGTTGCAAACGGAACACGAGTTTCGTTCACGATTCCTGAGATGGTAACGGTCCCAAACGTTTGGAAGTTTGACGAAGCGAAATCTATCCCGCCATATTGCATGGTTATCGCAGTGAATCAAGGAGCGATCATCGACTCGCCGGACAGGGCGACGACGAATCTGCTCTATGACGTTCCGCAGCGCGATCGCGCATTTGCCGCGAAGGGATTCTCTCCGGCCGCGCCGGCGCTGGCGTTCTTCAGCGAGACGATCGCGCCGTATCCGTATGAAAAACTTGCCCTGATCATCGGCGCGACGCGTTTCGGCGGCATGGAAAACTCGAGCGCCATCGTTTTCACCAGCACGCTCTTCGAGCCGCGCGCCAACGAGAAGATGAGCAAGCGGTTCGGCATTCCGGCTCGCACCGAAGACGTCGTCGCGCACGAAATCGCCCATCAATGGTTCGGTGATTCCGTCACCGAATCAACCTGGGCAGATCTGTGGCTGAGTGAAGGTTTCGCTACTTATTTCGCCGGACTGTTCATCGAAAAGTATGACGGCGAGGATGCGTTTCGCGAATACCTGCGCAACGCGGCCGAACGCTATTTTGCCTACGAAAAGCAGCACCTGACGCCGATTCACGACAGCGAAACTCAGGACCTGATGAGGTTGCTGAACGAGAATAATTATCAAAAGGGCGCCTGGGTGTTGCACATGCTCCGCAAACGTCTCGGTGACGAAATATTCTTTCACGGTTTACGCGACTACTACCGAGCGCACGCGGAGGCGAATGCGACCACAGAAGACTTACGCGACGCCTTAGAGAAGGTGTCCGGACAGAACCTACACGATTTTTTCAAGCGCTGGGTTTATGGGACAGGTCATCCGATCTACACACTCACCTACCACTCTGCTGAGTTCAGTGGAGCCGGCGAGTTCTTGACGATAATACTAAACCAGACACAACCGGGTGAGCCTTTCCTGGATCCCGTGCCGATCGAAATAACGACTGCGGACGGCGCTAAGAAGCGATACGTGATCTTGCCCACGAACAAAACCGCGACCCTACAAGTTCATCGGGAAACGTTTGCTACAGCCAAAGCTATCAAGCTCGACCCGGACGAAACGCTGTTGAAGGAGATCGTAACCAAGCCGTAAGTTTCGTTCCGCAGAACGCATTGCGAATCGAACGTCTAGCTGCCTACTGCTGCACTGCTTAACTGCCTCCTGGTCTTTCACGGTCCGAATCTTTGCCGATACTCAGCGGAGTTAACAAAGCCGGTCACCATCGTGCGCGAGACCGCGCCTGAATCAAGCGCGGAAATCCAGTTCAGATACAGAATGTCGGGATCGCGTCGCAGATACCCGAAGTACTCCATCACCACAAACGCCTGGTTGTAGTATTTCTGCTGTACCTCGCCGCTTTCAGCGATCTTTCTCAGCGCTTGCGCCCGGGTTAGCGTGTTGTTGTTAAGCCCGTCGATCATCGATTGGCGGCTCGACATCGTTACGCCCACCGTCGTCAACAAGGCATCGACAAAATGTTGGTTGTCGAGTGATCCGAATTTGGCCACGAAAGCTGGCCGCGAAGCGAAGCCGTTGGCAAAAGTCACCTTCGCAACTTCCAGTTGATCGTTTGTTAAGAACCCGCTGACATTTGCCAGGTCGGGCACGAATTCCGCGTAGTCCGGCTTGCGACCAAATGCCGCTGAGTAGAATCGATAAACGAAATAGCCGCGTTCCTGAAACTCTGCCGATTTGAAAAACATTTCAGAAACGTGCACTCGATCGCACTGCGTCATATCCCCGCTACAGATATTAATCGTGTTAACCCAGGCAGCCAGTCCCGGTGGATCCGGATCACGAGTCAGAAAGTCGTGGTAATGCTGAGTAACAAAGTCTTCCACGTCGTCAAATTCACGAACGCGATGGATCCTCGCGGCGTCCAGCGTCAGGTTTGTTCGCTGTGTCCCGACGACCACGACCTTGTCGCCAACTAAGATTCGGCCGCCATGCTCGTCATTGAATTGCGTCGCCGAACTCACATGAACGATCACGTTACTAATCATCCAGTCTCCGATGACTCCGCTGCTTGGCCTGCTTTGTACTGTCCCAAACAACTCAAAGAAGTTATTCTTCTTATTAAAGTCATTCGGCTGTCGCACTTCAATTCTTACTGCATCGATCGTTCCATCAGTTCGTAGCCCACCAAGTACAAGGACAAATGAACCTACGCTCAGGGAAGAAGGCCGATCGATCCGCGTGCTGCTGGTCACGTGGACGGTTCTGCCATTTACGTTCCAGTCGCCTGTAAACGGCGAGGGTGGCAAGGTCTGAACAACGCCAAAGAAAATGGCGAAGGGGAAGGGTCTTGGGACTTCCTCTTGCTGTTCCACTTCAATCTTGCCGGCATCAATCGAGCCATCACCTCTTGGGCAGCCCTCGGTCTCGACAAAGGCCCCAACCACGACGGCGCCTGACTCCACTTTGATTAGCGTCTCGGAAGTAACGTGAATTACTCGCCCGCTCACGGTCCAGTCCCCAATCAAACCCGACGCGGGCAAGCTTTCGATCACCCCGTCAAACTCAATACAATCAAGATGTTCGTTTTCTTTTACCTCGATTTTCGAAGCGTCGATCGAACCGTCAGTGCGGCGGCAACCCTCAACTTCGACCAGCTTTCCCACAGCGACGGCGCCCTCCTCGGTATCGATTGTTGTTGAAGGCGTCACATGAACAATGAGACCGCCTACTGTCCAGTCGCCGATGAAGCCGGCCGTACCAGGCAGTGCCTGAATGACGGCGGTGAACTCGAAACATTGCGCTGCCGGCTGCTCTACTTCAATTCCCGTGGCATCGACCGAACCGTCTGAGCGCAAAGTGCTCCTAATCTCCACCAATGCTCCGACGGCCACGACTCCATCTTCCTGATCGATTCTGGTAGTGGAGGCAACATGCACCGTGCGACTACCAACCACCCAATCGCCGACGAAGCCTGGTGTGCTCGGTAGGGACATAATGCGACCTACAAACTCGAATTCATTTGAACTTGTCCCTGACTGGGACGCTGTCCGGAAGGTCGAACCTCCGAGCAGGGACAGCACGGCTAAACCGACGAGAAAAGTTCTAAGGTGGCTCATGGTTCTCCTCACTTTGAAATGTCGTATCTCTTGCTGGCACTATCTCGCCCGACAGTCATTTCGGACTGTTAAGCGGGCCGCGTAATAGGAAAAGGGCAGGGGAGATTATAGGCTTCTGAAGTCAAGAATCATTTCGGCTGCATGAATGTTTCATTTCGTCTTCATTGCGGAAGCGAAGACTTTCGTCCGGTCCGGTCGGTCTGGGTGTCACGACGGCCCAAAGCGCCGGCGATATTCAATCGAATTCACAAACCCGGTAACCATGCCACGCGGGTCGTTGGTTGAATCGAGCACCTGGATCCATTGCAGATAGAAAGCGTCAGGTTGCCGCCTGAGATAGCCAAAGTATTCCATCACCGCATACGCCTGATGATTGTACTTAGTCGAGACTTCAGTACTCTCCACGATCTGTCTTAACACCTGCCCACGAGTCATCGTCGAGTTGTTCAGTCCATCAATCATCGCTTGACGGCTCGACAACGTCACGCCCGCCGTGTTCAGCAGCGTGTCTACGTACTGTGTGTTGTTAAGAGAGTTGTACATGCTGACAAACGCGGGCCGCGCCATGAAGCCGGCGATGAAGGCCACCTTTGCGGCTTCCAACTGATTGGCATCCAGAAAGCCGCTGACGCTCGCCAGATCAGGCACGAACTCTCCGTAGTCAGGCTTTCTGCCAAAAGCTACCGGATAGAATCTATAGACAAAGTAGCCGCGCTGTTGAAACTCTGCCGAT
>DATGVD010000445.1:0-4150 GCA_035300785.1 Pyrinomonadaceae bacterium
TAATTGTCGTCCCCGTTTCCTCTGCCGGGTACTGCTGATGCATTTCTAAGATCACTACCGTTGATGATTGCTGGCGATTCGATCACCACCCACTTTGCGGGCTTCGCGCCGACCAGGTCTGCGCGTTCCGTATAAGGCAACACACGGCGATTTGAGGGAATGGTTCCGGCGCTGTTCAGCGAGGCAACTGCCGTCTCTTTGGTGGCGTAGGTCTGAACCGCCATCGGCGAGGGCGGAGTAATAACATGAACCAGTTCGAGTTTTCCGGCTGCCGTGATCACGCGCTTCAATCGCTCACGATCCACGGTATCCGGTAGACTCAAGAGAATTCGCCCGCTTGCTGGATCACCCTGCGGCTTTACCTCAAAGCTGGAAATACCTAACGCATTAAGACGGCTTTCCAGCACACCAATTGTCTGCTTGATTGCGGCGTCGCGGCCAGACGCAGGCGCATCGATCTCCAGCGTTAAGTGCCAGTTAAGCGGGCCTTTAGTCCGAAGCATCGAACAGGCCAAGCTGGCCCCGACCACCAAAAGAATTGCTAATGGAGTAGTGAACCTCTTGTCCACGAAATGCTATCCTCCTTTGCAGATCAACGACCCAGAACCGCAATCGCTTCAATCTCGATCTTCGCACGATCTTCCAACAACCCCGTTACCTCGACGAGCACCATCGCCGGAAAATGTTTGCCCATGCGGCCGCGATAACGCTCGCCGATTTCCTTCCTTCGGAAGCGATATTCGTTCTTATCGGTAACATAGATAATCAGGCGCGCAATTTGTTCCGGTTTTCCGCCCGCCTCAGTCACGACGGCGATCACATTGGCGAGCGCGCGATCGAATTGCTCGACCAGATCCTCGCTGACGATTCGCTGTTGCCGATCCCAGGCCACCTGGCCGGCGATGAAGAGCAGACGCCCGCCCGCTTCCGTTAAGACGCCATTTGAATAGCCGCGCGGCGCACCGAGCGAATCAGGATTGATTAAAGTGAAGCTCATTTGTTTTTCTCTGTGAACCTCCGAGGTTCTCCGCGTCTCTGTGGTAAATGATCGCTGCTCACCACAAAGTCACAGAGGCCCACAGAGCTACACCGAGGTTTGAACAATCTCCAACTGATTCCCGCCCGGGTCGCGCACATAGAAACGCAGCGAACCGGGCACGGGCCGAGCATCCGGAACGATTTCCACGCCGGCTTCGCGAAAACGTTTTTCGGTGGCGGCCAAATCGTCAACCGTGAAGCACACGTGGCGCGAACTCGGCGAGCCGCCAACTTCGTCCTCGACCGACAGATGCAACTGCACGGCGCCGATCTGATACCAGGCGCCGCTCTGACGCGAGGCAGCCGGCTTTGGCACTTGTTGCAAACCAAGCACTGATCCGTAGAACTCTTTCGTCGCCGCTTCGAGTTCCGCGGGAACCGTTACGTTCACATGATGGAGCTGATTGACCATACCGATCGCAGTCCCGTAGGGACGAAATATTTATAGTTGAGAACTTCGGCTCTGTCCTGAGCCCCTTTAGGGGCGACATGTCGCTCCTAAAGGAGCTTTAATAACAATGAGATTCGTCAGCTATAAACATCTGGCTCCCATGGAGCCAAGAGTCAGCAAATTCGCCTTCCTAATCACGCTTTCTTCGACTTTGCAACCTCCATCACTTCATCCAAACGACTTTCCTGCGGAGTCGCGGAAGATTCTTTCATCTTCTGCTCAAGATGAGCATTGAACTCCGCCGACTTATTCCGGGGCACGCTCAAGCTCTGCCATTCACTCGATTTGAAGTGCTTAGCCAGAAAAACGATCTGGCCGACATGATAAGCGTAATGCGCGAGCTGCCGATTGATCGCTTGGATCACGGTGTGATCCTGTCCGCGAATCCTGACGGTGCGCATGAGATCGTCGGGCTGCAAAGGTCCAATAGCATCAAAAACCCGCTCCCATCCGTGCTCCCAATAAGCAAGCATGTCGGCTTTCGTTGTGCCCGGCAGCATCTCAAATTCCATGTCGCGGTCGCGTTCGGGCTTTTCGCCGTCGGTCGTAAGAAAGTCGGTCCAGCGCGAGATCATATTCCCGGCCATGTGCTTTATGTTGACGGCGATGCTGTTTGATTCAGGATCGAGCGTCTTGAAGAAGTCTTCGTCGTCGATTTGCCCAAACGCCCGTTCCGCGAGTGTTTTGTACTCGCGAAAAGTTCTGATCGCGTCGGCGAGATAGTGTTGGGCGGGTGATTCGCTCATGGTTTGAATCGTCACAGGCGATTGGTACAGAACCCGGAGCGGTAGCGACGGGATCGTAAGCTCAACTTGAATGTGCCATCCGCTCGCTACCGCTCGCGGTTCTGTAACGCATTCGCGACATCGCTGCGCTTCACGGATCGCTGCTCGCCGGATTTCATGTCCTTGATCGCGACTTCTCCACGCGCGCGTTCGTCGTCACCGACAATCGCCACGAACGAAATGCCGCGCGACCTGGCGTACTTGAATTGCTTCGCGAGTTTGTCGGCTTCCGGATAAAGATCGACGCGCAGACCTTCCCTTCTTAGATCAGTCGCCAACGTGATTGATTCGCCGACTGAATCTTCATTCCAAATCGTGACCATCACATCCGCCGGTGATGAAATCAACACGGCCGGAAACATCTCGCGCTCGCTCATCACCACGATAATTCGTTCCAGGCCGAGCGAGAAGCCGCAGGCCGGAATGTCTTTCCCGAGAAACATCCCCACTAAATTGTCATAACGCCCGCCGCCACCGAGACTGCCGGCGAGGTCGGCTACACTGATTTCAATAATCGCGCCGGTGTAGTACGAAAGCCCGCGCGCCAGCGCCGGATCGATCTTCATCCGCGATGCAGCGCCGCTCGCTCCGGCAAATGCCATGATCGATTGCAATTCGTCAACTCCGCGCGCGCCCGCTTCATTGTCGCCTATGGCTTCGACTAGCCGGCCCAGGATCGCGTTGTTCAGCGCCGCGCGCTTCACCAAAGGATTTTCCCCGGCGGCAATCTCAGCGGCGTGCTCCAGCGAACTAAGGGCCGTGAAAAAGCCGAGCAAGCTTTTGCCCACCGCCTCGCTGATGCCGCGCGCATTGAATTCCTTTTCCACGCCTTCCGGCCCAATCTTGTCCAGCTTGTCCAGAGCAATCAACGCGTCATCGTGCTTTTCTACTGAGACGCCGGCATTGTTCAGCACCGCCGCCAACGCCTGGCGATGATTCAATCGAATCGTAAAGTCATTGAAGCCCAGCGCCACCAATGCATCACTCGCGGCCGCGCAGATCTCGGCCTCCACCGCCATCGATCGCGATCCCAGCACATCGACATCGCATTGATAGAACTCGCGAAAGCGGCCGCGCGCGGGGCGGTCGGCGCGCCAGACAGGTTGGATCTGATAGCGTTTGAAAAACTTTGGCAGCTCGTTTTGATATTGCGCGACGACGCGGGCGAGCGGCACCGTCAGATCGTAACGCAGCGCCAGATCGGCCTCGCCGGTCTTTTCATGCTCGCCGCGCTTCAGGATTTTGAAGATGAGCTGATTGCCTTCTTCGCCGTACTTGCCCATCAACGTCTCGATGTTTTCGACGGCGGGAGTTTCCAGCGGCTCGAAACCGTAGCGCTCGTACACGGACTTTATGACGCCGATGACGTACTCGCGTTTGCGCACGTCGGCGGGCAAAAAGTCGCGCATGCCGCGCGCTGGTTGTGTTTTGGCTGAAGACATCGAAGTCGCTTCGGAAGTAATTCGCCGGCAATCATAACCTGAAAATCGAGCGGGGCAGTAGCCCGAGCGTAAAGAAAGGCATATCCGCAGATTACGCAGATTACGCAGATTACACAGATAGGCTGCGCCAGAGCCACGGGGTGGCAATGATAGTTTTGGACATACGCACGTCGCGATCGGATCCGGCCAGGTCTACGATCGCGTTCAAGCGGACGACATGAAACAGGCCGCGACGATCATGGCGGCGTTTGTTTACAACACGGCGATGCGGGATGAAAAGCTGCCGCGCAAACCGGCACCGGGAAGATAAAGCAGTAGGCAGTAGGCAGTAAGCAGGAGGCAGTAGGCAGGAAAAAGGGTGAGAGTCTTTTGCGACTCTCACCCTTTCTTATTCCATCGCGAACCGGAACCAAAAAGCTAACTACAACCGATCA
>DATGVD010000446.1:0-4328 GCA_035300785.1 Pyrinomonadaceae bacterium
CTCTCAAACGTCTGCCGCAACGCGGCGCGTTTGATCGCGCGTCAATCAATCAGATTCTCGACGAAGGCTTTATCTGTCACGTAGGCTTTGCGGTTGACGGCCAGCCATACGTGATTCCCACCGGCTATGCGCGCGCCGGCGATCGATTGTTCATTCATGGCTCGCAGGCCAGCCGCATGCTGCGCACGCTGGGGCAGGGAATTGACGTTTGTTTGACGGTGACCTTGATCGACGGTTTGGTGCTGGCGCGTTCCGCCTTTCATCACTCGATGAACTATCGCTCCGTAGTCGTATTTGGCCGCGCGACTGTAGTTGATGAACGCGAAGAGAAGCTCTCCGCGCTGCGCGCTTTGTCAGATCACATGATTCCCGGTCGCTGGGATGATGTGCGCAAGCCCAGTGAGCGCGAGCTTCAACTGACGACGGTGCTCTCGCTGCCGCTCGACGAAGCCTCCGCCAAGGTGCGCACCGGCCCACCGCTCGACGACGAGGAGGATTACGAGCTGCCGGTCTGGGCCGGCGTAATTCCGTTGCGAATGGTCGCCAACGCACCGCATCCCGATCCGCGGCTGCCGGTCGAGATCGATCCTCCGCCTTACGCGCTTGATTACTCGCGGTAGACGCCTAAACGCTGAAAAGCGGCGCAGAATTAGCAATTAAGGGATCGCGAGCCCTCTCGCCTTGCTACTTTCTCCCTAATAGTCCATAGTGACCTACGGTTAATCCTTCTCTCGCGCATCGACGGTGATGCGCCCCGCGCACAAATCGATTAGCGCTGGCGTTTTGGATAGTTCGAGAGCAGGCTGATTTCAAACTACGAAGCCGCTCACTCTAGAGCATCCGAACCCGGTCCTTCGACTGCTACCGTTCACCGAAGCCAATCCGATTTCGCAGCTTCTTTTCATTCCCTTAAAAAGGGGAAAGGTATATCTCTATGTCAACGAAACTTTATGTTGGTAATCTCGCTTTCCAAACCACTAGCCAGGAGCTGCAGGAAATGTTTGCTACGGCCGGCACGGTTGAATCAGCGAGCGTCGTGGAAGACCGCGACACCGGACGTTCAAGAGGCTTTGGCTTCGTCGAAATGTCGACCAAGGAAGAGGCCACCTCAGCCATCGATCAATTCAATGGCAAGGCACTCGGCGGCCGCGCCCTGAAAGTCAACGAAGCCAAACCTCGCGAGAATCGCGGCGGTGGCGGCTTTGGCGGCGGCAACGGCGGGGGCGGCAATTACGGCGGCAAACGCTGGTAATAACCAGTAAGCAGTGAACAGTAAGCAGCTCCTTTGTGTCTCCCACGGCGAATTTGGCGCGAGAGCGTTAACCCCATAGCGGACGCAGAGGACTGCTCTGTCACTCAAAACAAATAATTGCGACCATCTGAAACAGATGAAGATCGCCACATCAAAAGGAGTCTATGAATTTTTCTCAACTGGGACTTGCCCCCGCGCAACTGCGCGCCTGCGAGTCTCTCGGATACACCGAACCAACACCGATTCAGCTACAGGCGATTCCTGTAGTTCTCAGCGGCCGAGATCTAATCGGCTGTGCCGAAACCGGCACAGGTAAGACAGCCGCATTTCTACTTCCCATCATTCAGAAGATCAGCGAACGAGCGCGACCCGGCGTCCGCGTGCTGGTGCTGGCGCCGACGCGCGAGCTGGCGCTTCAGATTCAACAGAATTATGGCGAGCTTAACAACGTGAAGGGCAATCGCAGCGCGATCGTGATTGGCGGCGCGAACATTAGAACCCAAATCGCCGATCTGCGGCGCGGCGTAAGTGTGCTGATTGCTACCCCGGGACGCTTGCTGGATCTAACCGAGCGCGGCGCGGTCAATCTGTCCGCCGTCGAAGTCCTGGTATTAGACGAAGCAGACCGCATGCTGGACATGGGTTTTCTGCCGGCAATTCGGCGCGTGCTCGCGCTTTTGCCGACCAAACGTCAGACGCTCTTGTTCTCAGCGACGATGTCGTCGAATATCGAGCAACTGGCGCGTTCGACGATGAAAGAACCAAAACTTATCGAAGTAAACCGGCGCGGCAGCGCCGCCACCATGGTCGAGCAGACAGCTTACCCGGTGGCCCAGGAATCAAAGACGGCACTGCTGCTTGATTTGCTGGAACGCGAAAAGTTCGAGCGAGTGCTGGTGTTTACCCGCACCCGCCGTGGAGCTGAGCGTCTCTCGCACATTCTGACCGCGCGCGATCATAGCGCGAACCGCATCCATGCCGACCGCAGTCAACCGCAGCGCGAAGCTGCCTTGCGGGCTTTCAAAGACGGACGGACGCGGGTACTCGTGGCCACCGACATTGCCGCGCGGGGCTTGGACGTCGATTCTGTGTCGCACGTGATCAATTACGATGTGCCGGCCGCGCCGGAAGACTATGTACACCGCGTCGGCCGCACGGGACGAGCGGGCAATCAGGGCCAGGCGATTACGATCGTCGCGCCGGCTGATGAGTTGTCGATGCGAGCCATTGAGCGACTAACCGGTCAAGCGGTCAAACGCGTCGTGCTGCCGGCCTTTGGCGGCGCACCAGCGATTGTCGGCAACGTCGGCAAACCGTTCACGCAATTCGCGCGCGGGCGCAGCAGCTCAGTTCGTTCGTTTCGGCCGCGACGCGCAAGTCGGTAAAGCAGTAAGCAATAGGCAGTAGGCAGGAAGCAGTTAGCTGTAGCTTAATTGCTTCCGGTCTGTTTCGCCTGACCACTAGCACAAGTTCGAAGGAGAAACCTTTTGGCAAAAGATGACTTGGTTCCAGCAGAGGGCACGATAATCGACAAACAGCCCAACGCTTTTTTCAAAGTGCAGCTCGACAATAGTACGCACGTCGTGCTGGCGGCGATTTCCGGCAAGATGCGCAAGCATCGCATACGCATCCTGGTCGGCGATCGAGTCAGCGTTGAGATGTCGCCTTACGACCTCTCGCGCGGCCGCATCACCTATCGATTCAAATAAACGACTCGGTAGTCGCGGGACCCGGAGCCGTTTGGTTTCGCAAACAGATTTAACGTGATAAGAGGCGAACGGGGCAGCTTAGTTGCTGCCCGTTTCTTTTTTGTTAATTCGCGTTGTTTCGTGTGATTTCGTGGATCGCTTTGCGTTTTTGCGTCATGGCTCGACAGGGCAGAACACGATCCACGAAGACACACGAAACGCACCAACTGATCAACGCATCTATCCTAATCCCTAATCTGCGTAATCTGTGGATCATGTCATCCCCGCCTCCGCAACGTCACATGCGTGGCGCGGGCGCCCTCGATGCGCTCTGCGCATTGATATCCCAGCACCGGCAGATTCAGACCACCAAGCAAGTGCTCCCCATCACCGAGCAGGACTGGCACGATTGCCAGATGTAACTCATCAATCAGGGCGGCACTCAGATATTGTCGAATCGTAGAGACGCCGCCTCCTAATCGAACATCGAACCCGCTCGCCGCATCCTTTGCTTGCTCAAGCGCTGACTGAATACCGTCAGTGACGAAGTGAAATGTGGTGCCGCCCGCCATCTTGAGCGGGGCCCGCGGATGATGGGTGAGCACAAAGACCGGCGTGTGATACGGCGGGTCGTCACCCCACCAGCCTTTCCAACTCTCATCCGGCCATGGTCCGCGCACCGGGCCAAACATATTCCGTCCAAGAATATAAGCGCCGATATTCTCAAAACCCCGTGCGGCAACGTCGTCGTCGACGCCGGTCTCGCCATCTTCGTTGCCGTGCATCCTTTGCCAGGTGCGCGTGGGAAAGAACCAGTCAAACACTTTGAGCCCGCCAACTCCGAGCGGATTCTCCAGATCCTGACCCGGCCCCGCCCCGAAGCCATCGATTGAAATCGAGAAACTGTGGACGCGAAGTTTGGACATAGGAATCCTTTCTTATCCTTTCTAATCAGCTCCGCTGAGTGCGAAACATTGATAACCCTGAGAATCATAGAAGCAGGCAGTTCACACTCTTAGCTGCATCATATAGACTATAGCCGCTAAATTGTATGTCATTCAGGAGCAAGACAGCTGCGTTCCCCGGTCTCGATGCCTTGCGCAATCTGGTCTCAGATTCCATGGCCATCGACATGGGGTCTGGGGCAACCATCATCGTTGTGCGCGGGCGCGGAGTGGTGGTGGACGAGCCATCGCTGGTTGCGGTTAGTACCAGCACGGGTGAGGTGATAGCGATCGGGTTAGAGGCACAACAGATGTACGGCAGAGAGGCCCGCGATGTTACGGTGATTGCGCCGTTGCTGGATGGCGTGGTCGCGGACTTTGAAAGAACAAAGGTGATGTTGGCGCATTTTGTTCGTAAGGCGCGCAGCGGTATTTCCCATTTCA
>DATGVD010000447.1:0-7660 GCA_035300785.1 Pyrinomonadaceae bacterium
AGTCCCGCGAACGCTTGACGCTGCTCACGGCGTCGCATTTAGCCTGTCTTTCCTAAGCCGCGTAGCGGCGAAATATTCATAGCACTCGACTCCGCACTGATTCTGAACTCCAAGGAGCGAAATATTTCTGTTGCCCGTAAACGGGCTTGGAAGCTCATTGAGACTAAGGGGCTATAAACATTTCGTCCTACGGGACTCAAAGCCAACTGAAAGGGAATAGCCGAGCGGATGTGTGATTATGACGGGTTAACTTCCGTTATTGAATCCTGGCGACTCCATTTCCTGGCTTAGGAAACCTAATGAACACCGCCGGATCATGTCCCGGTACGATTAGATCCGGACGCGAAGCGAGCTGTTTCATTCGATCCTGTGCTTTGAGATTTGAATCGGGATCGAAGGTCTGCGCAATCGGTGCGTGCTTCTCGAGATTCTCGTAGAGATACATGTTGTCTGAAGCGATCACGATGGTGCCACTCGTCGTGCGCACGCCTACGTATTGCGACGCGAAGGTGTGGCGCCCACCCGTGTAGACTCTGATCCCGTCGATGATCTCTACATTGTCGCCATCTACCAGGTTCACTCTATGATCCATATTGAGTTTCACGAGCGTCAGGACGTCGTCGGGTTCTATACCCCCATGCTTTCCATCTGACTGCCAGGCCAGGCCTGTGTAATAAACATACTCGTCCTTTTGAATCCAAATCTTTGCGTGTGGAAACAGGTCCATGCCGTCAGCGTGATCCCAGTGCATATGCGTAATGATGACATCAGTGATGTCTGTAGCGGCGAGTCCGAGCTTCGCTATAGCTTCTGAAGCTTTGATGAGATTCTTAATTCCTTTTCCCTTGACCACGTTCTCGTGATAGCAACCCGTGTCCACCAGAATGTTTCTTCCATCGGGGCCTTTTACCAGCCAGATGATCATCTGCAAATCAATTTTGCGATCTTTGTCTGCGCCGGCTAGTAGCGCCGAGACCGGGAAGCTGGGGTAAACGCCATAGCTGAGCGCGTAGACTTCGTAGGTTGCTCCCGAACTGTTTTGGACGCGAGCCGAGATCGGGAGCATTACTATGAAGAGAAGCGAAACAATGAACAGAAACTTACGCATGAAGAGCGTTCTCCTAATGGCTGATGTTTGAGCCGCGTAGCGGCGAAGTGTCTATAGAACTCGACCTCACACGGATTCTGAGCTCCAAGGAGCGAAATATTCTTCAGGTCGCGCCATGGAGTCAGTACCACCCGCGTAAGCGGGTGGGTCAAGCACTCACCACCGAGTTGATGGATTGATCCACCTGCTAACGCAGCTGGTACTGACCTCACTTCTTCGCGGCTCTCGGCGACTTCATCTTCCCCACCGCGTAGTGCAGCCGCACAACTCCATCCGAAAACTTCTTGATGGAAACTAACTTCAACGGCACGGTGCGGTGACGCGGCGCTATCAGGGGAATGCCTTCGCCGATGAACGTCGGGATGACGTGAATGATGAATTCGTCGATCGCCCCACAGTCCAGGAATGACCCGATGATTCCCGCGCCACCCATCATCCAAATGTCTCTGCCTTTTTGAGCGCGCAGACGTTTGGCGAATTTCTTGATCGGTTCTTTGACGAATTCAAAACCGCCCGCGACTTTCTTCGGCGGACGGCGGGAAAAAGCGTAGTTCTTAATCCCGCTCATATCGGGAACGTCTTTGCCTTCTTTTTGAAAACGCAGGACCAGGTCGTAGGTTTTGCGTCCCCACAAAATCGTATCGATCGATTTGTAGAACTTGCCCATCCCATAATCGCCGGCCGTCCGTGGTCGATCCAGCCAATCAACCGCGCCGTCTTTTCGGGCGATGAATCCGTCGGCGCTGGTGGCGATGTAGACGATGATTTTTCGCATAAGCGACTCCTTCAAAACTTTGGCTTCATCGACATCACCGCCGCCAAAGTTTCAATCCCATCCCATAGATTTTGTAAGCGAAGATTCTCGTTCTCAGCATGTTGATTGTTGTCGTAATTCACAATCGGTACGGTGATAGTGACTGTCCGCAGATGTTCCGTGATGATCGAAAGCGGCAAGCTGCCGCCGGCAGTGGGCAGTCGCACGATCGGCTCCGTCGATGTGGACTGCACTGCGGTAATCACAGCGATCGAAATCGGCAAGTCCATGCGCGTGCGCTCAGCGTTGTAGCCGCCGGCTCGCGCACTCACTTTAGCGATCAGCGGATGTTGCTTTCTTTCATCGTCGGTCGGATCGCGATCGATCACATAAAAGCCCTGCTGGCGAATGTGTCCGATCAGCCGCTGCACCTGCTGACGATGATCGTTGCCTTTTACCAGTCGCAAATCGAGGACGGCAGTAGCAGTTGTGGGAATGACGTTGCGAGCCAGCGCGCCCACGTCGCCGCTGCTGATGCCGTTGATGTTCAGCGATGGTTGATTGATCAGTTCCAGCAGACTCTTACCCCCGCCTTCCGTGCGCGCCAGACCGAGTTGCGAACGCAGCTCGTCGTCATAGGCCGGGGCCTCCGCGATCGCCCGCCGCTCTGCTTCGCCCAACGGTTCGACGCCGTCGTACCAACCGGAGATCGTTATTCGTCCCGCATCGTCTTTCATCGATGCGAGCAGCCGCGCCAAAAGCATCGCCGGGTTCGGCGCCCAGTTACCGTAGTGCCCGCTGTGCAGCGGCCGCTTCGCGCCATAGACCGTTACGTCAACATTCTGATCGCCCCGCACGCCAAAAACCACCTGCTTGCGTCCTGATTGATGCACCGGGCCGTCGCAGATGATCCACGCGTCGGCAGCGAGCAAGTCTTTATGTAGATCGATGATCTCGCCTAGATGCGGCGAGCCCGCTTCCTCTTCGCCTTCAAAAATGAATTTGATGTTAAGCGACGGGGCGATGCCCTGGGCGCGCAACGCGTCAAAGGCCGTAAGGATCGCCATCACGCCGGCTTTGTCATCTGACGCAGCGCGGGCATAGAGCCGCCACTCAGGATTGATTTCGCCGGTTGCCGGAAGCGTGACGATCTGTCCGCCGGACTCCAGCGCCGCCGATCGCCAGGTTGGCTGAAACGGCGGAGACGCGGTCCACGCTTTCGGATCTACCGGCTGGCCGTCGTAGTGCGCGTACAAAACGATCGAGTGTGTCACACCCGGCGTTTTCCACTCGCCGTAAACCGCGGGCGGCGTGTCTTGGGTCCGGCCTTCGAGCAACTGAGGATTGAGCCCGCGCCGCTGCATCATCTCGAGAATGAACTGCGCGTTCTTGCGGATGTTCTCGCGATCCGACGCGATGTTGGGAATTGCGAGCAGCCGCGTAAATTCATCGAGGATCTGCCGCTCATGAGCGCGGCGATAGTCGCGCACAAATGATTGACTGAAACCGGCATGAAGAGAAAGGACGAGCATTGCCGCGACAGACAGCGATCGGATCAAGGTGCGGAAATAGCCGCGGATGAACACAGATTTACGCGGATCAGAACAGCAAGGCATTTGAAGCTGTTGGTATTCCATTGTTTTTGTCCGCGACAGTCCGCGTTAATCCGTGGCCTGGTTGTGCTTACAATCGTTCATCCCAACCCGTAACGCTCGCGCAAAACTCCCATGTGATGGCGCACGTGACCGGCCATGATGAAGGCCAGCGCGCGCACGGAAACTTGCGCGTCGTTCGCTGTGCCAATGCGCATCCACGCTTGCTCGTCCAGATTGCGCAGCATCGCGATGTTCGAAAGGCGCGCGAGGCGTAACTCGCTCAAGAGATCTTCCAGGTCGATTTGATTGTAAGGCGCGCGCAGCAGGTACTCTTTCTCGTCAAAGCCGGGCAGGTTCCGGCTCTCGCCGCGCGCGATGCAGAAAGCGCGATAGCCAAACACGCGCTCGGCATCGATCAAGTGGCCGGTGAGTTCACGGATGCTCCACTTGCCTTCCGCGTAAGCGTAGGTTTCGCGTTCCGGCGTTACCTGGCCCAACAACACGTCAAGGTGATCGAGTTGCGAGCGGAGCACGGGGAGGATTTCTTCCTCGCCTACGTGCGCGACATAGCCGCGATAGAACGGTGCGTATTCAGCTTCGAGTGGACGAGTCATTGATCAACCTCGGCAGAGTCTCCTCTGCATTTTCTCCAGAGTTCAGCGTCTCTGTGGGTGAATCCTTTCGGAATGCGAATCATATTGCGAGTTTATGACTCATGCAACTGAAAGGACGTTCGGGTAGTGTCATGTTTTGAAACGGGCCCGTTTCAAAACATGACACTGTCGACGCTCGGGTTATCACCGCGGGGAAGCGGGTGGCGGCGCTGTCGCCATCGCTGTGGCAATTCTCCGGGGCAAAAAGTCGCAAGCCCGAACCTGGCAGCGCCGATCTTGCGAAACCAGGCGCGGCACAGTCATTGCCCTTACGCCATTGTGATGTCTATGAACCTATCATCTCTCGCCCTTATCACGGCCCTCTTCCTGATACCGACAGCCGCGCTTGGCCAGACGGTGGCGCGGTTGAAACTGAGCGAAGGCAGAAGCCCCGTCAGCGAACTCAGAACGGCAGACAAAGATCAGATTTTAGCGGCCCGCGCGATTGCCGCCCTGAAGCGCCTGGACAAAGACGTCCTGGTTTATCGCTCGCTCGGGGATTTTGAAGAGAACGGCAAACTCGCTCGCGTGTCATTCGAAGCTTTCCGAAACGACCTGGGAGGAGTTACTGCTGAAGTTGAGCCGCTGCTTTCACGCTTACCGCAGAGCAGAATGAAAACCGAGATGCGAAACGCGTTAGACTCTTACCGCGACGGCGCATTCTGGTGGCAGAAGATCGATCGACCGGGCGTTGTGCATGTCTCAGCGCTCGCTTTTTCCGAGAACACTCGCACATCATCCGACACAGCTCTGCTCGCAACCGTACCTTATACCGTCGCGATCCATTGGCGGCAGGCTGAAAAGTATTTGAAACGCGCTGAAGGATTGATGAACGAGGTACAGAACCCCGGCGCGTCGAAGTAGCGACCCGGGTTTCATGGCGTTTGGGGAAGCGTGTACTCGAAATCGTAGGAATGCTTGCCGTCAGCGATCTTGATCATCAACTTCCGCGGTCTAACATGTGACTGCCTCCGAACATCAAAGCCCTACCGCGTTCCTGTCTCCGCCACATTCTTCGCCGGTGCCGGATTCTTCTTCACGTACTTGTCGTACCAGGCCAGGTATCTTTCGTAACGATCGCGCACATAGCTCGGGCGCGTGATGCCGTGAAACTCATTCGGATAGATGATCAGTTGGGTTTCGACGCCCAGGCTGCGCAGCGCCTGATACATCTGTTGCCCGCCCTGAACCGGGACGTTGAAATCGCGCTCGCCGCCGAGAAAGAGCGTCGGCGTCTTGATGCGATCGGCGTGCAGGAACGGATATGAAATCTTGACGTAGGTCTCCCACGCTTTCGGATTCCACGGCGGGCCAATCTCGTAATCGTATTGAATGATGTACTGATCGGTGCCGTAGAACGCGACTGTAAACGCAGTGCCCGCGCCGCTGGTGGCGCCTTTGAAACGCGTATCAGTAGCGATCATGTAGTCAGTCAGAATGCCGCCGTAGCTCCAACCACCGACACCCATTCGATCAGGATCAGCGACTCCCATTGCAATCACATGATCGACGCCGGCTTGCAGGTCCTCGACTTCGTAATGACCCCAGTCGGCAAAAATCGAACGCGAGTATTTCTGGCCGCGGCCTGAGCTGCCGCGATAGTTCACCGCCAGCACCGCGTAGCCGTTCGCCGCGAACACCTGGCGCTCGACGCTGAATGAATGCTGATCCTGCCCGTTGGGTCCGCCGTGGATGCGCAGCAGCAGAGGAACCTTTGTTCCTTTCACATAACCAACCGGATAAGTCAGTAAGCCGTGAACATCCGTGCCGTCTTTGCTCTTGAAAGCAACTTCTTTGCTTTGCGCAATCTGGAGTTCAGCCATAAGCGCGTCGTTCTGATGGGTAAGCGGTTGGAACTTCATTTTGCTGCCGATGACACTGGCGGAATAAATCTCGTTGTAATGGTTATCGTCGCCCGAGATCACCACCGCGCACGGTCCCGCGCTATGACGCTGTCCCAAAACGATGGGCTTATCGGTGATCGGAACAGCGCTTCCCGCGCCGACCGGAATGCGCGCGCCGTAGGCGGACATATCATCGGTCACGATGGCGTAAATATTCTTGCCATCCTCGCCCCACCGGGGCTGTGAAACGCTGCGGTCGAGAGCCTCGCTCGACGCAACGCGCTGCGGCGGCGTGGAGCCATCGGCTGCAACGATCGTGAGATGCTCCATGCCGTACGCGCCGTATTTTTTCTCATCGCCCTCAAGGAACACGATCCATTTTCCGTCGGGACTCCATTCCGGCCGCGCGCGACTGGCGCGATTGTCCGGGGTCGTCAAAACCTTTTCGGTTGCGCCGGGTTGCGCCGCGGCAACAAACAATTGCGCCGCCGGATCGCGATCCGGATCGTCAGAGTGATTGCTCATGAAAGCGATCCGCGTTCCGTCCGGCGACCACGAAATCGAAGACTCGTCCCACTTGCTTTTAGTCAAACGGTCGAGCTTCTTCGTAGCGATGTCGTAAAGATAGATGTAGCTGTGCCGGCCCGACAGAAGATAGCCCTGCACATCCTGCTTGTAGCGATAACGATCGATAACGATCGGCTTCGGTGGTTTCGGAGGCGTGCCTGGCGCCGGAGTGGCATTCGGATCGGGCGCATCAGGATCGGGATCGCCGATGATCAGCGCCAGACGCTTCGCATCCGGCGACCATTCGTAACCTTGCAGGCGGCCTTTCAACTCAGTGAGCTGATAAGCCTCGCCGCCGCTGCGATCCAGCAACCACACCTGACTGCCCTTCGCTTTGCCCGGCCGCGACGAAGTGAACGAAAGATACTTGCCGTCGGGACTCCAGCGCGGCGAACCCTCGCTGTCGTTACTAAATGTGATCTGCCGACCGTTCTTTCCGTCAAAGCCGATCATCCAGATATGCGAGCTGCCCTTGTCTTCCTTCGCGTCAATCGTGGCGACGACATAAGCGACCCACTGTCCGTCCGGCGCGCACTGCGGATCGCTGACATTGCGAAAGCGCGCGAGATCGTCGAGCTTGAGTGGACGCGGCGCGGTTTGCGCTGAAAGTGCCGCCGCAATTCCAATGATGAGTAGGAATACAGGTAAGAGCTTCTTCCAGATCGTTGTTTTCATGTGGTGTCTCCTGGTTCGACCTATGTGCGACGAAGTCTTAACGCAGAGGGCCGCAGAGGTCTTCGCAAAGGTCGCAGAGAAAATCCATTTCTGCGGTCCTCTGCGACCTCCTCGGCGTCCTCTGCGGTTAAGCTTTTGTTCATCAAGTTGGCCCAGCGTGACGCGATGATTGATCTGCCATGATTCGACGAGTTGTTCGAGCATAGCGAGTGCAGAGATTACTGCTAATTGGCAGGGCACTCAAGAGTAATCCGAAAGATTGCAGCGGTGAGCGTCAGGTTTGAATCAGGCAATCTTCCTGACCACATCACCAACGCGAATCACGCCGGCCGAAACTACGCGGGCATTGATGCCGCGCAGGCGGAGCTGTCTGCCCAGCGGTGAATTCACAAACTGCATGGCTTCGAGGCCGAAGCGCGAAACGAATTTCCGGCAGCCGAGATGGGGCTGTGGGCTGACTTCGA
>DATGVD010000448.1:0-3926 GCA_035300785.1 Pyrinomonadaceae bacterium
TTGAATACGACGACGACCCGCCACACGATCGCACACCAGATCGCGAGTGTGATCGTAACCAGGACGATTTTCCTCCACGGCAAACGGCCGTTCCTGATTGCTGCGACGAGGCGGTTCATGCTGGACGTTGACGGCTCAAGAGATGACAGTCGCGTGGGACGCATATCGGGCGCGATGTGGCTTCCGCAGAATTCAACTCCGCGGCAGTTCTTTGTCAGCAGTGCTTCTGAATAGCCACTTTGGTCTTTTCGGCGGCAGCTCCTTGGAGCCCGAGTTAACGCTGCACCGGCAAAAAATGTATTGCCCCAGATCAGTCTGACGATTTTTCAAGAGCGGGGCCAGCGTGCTCAAGGACACGCTTGAGTCCGGCTCCGGATGAACGTCGGCAGTGAAAATAGTTGCGACCGTAAACCCATTTGCCGTCAGCAAACTGAAGAGATCTTCCTGCGTGTATTCGCGATTGTGCCTGCCGTAGGGCCCGTGCCCGGAATATGGATCGTAAACATTCTCTCCGGCGATTATTTTTCGCGCATTCTCTAAACGCGCGACGTTGGGAGTAGTCAGCACCAGATCGCCGCCCGGTTTCAGCACTCTTCTGATCTCCGTCAACGCATGCACCGGATCCGTGAGCAGGTGCTCGATGATTTCGCAAAAGAGCACGACTTCAAATGAGCTGTCATCGTAGGGAAACTTCTCCCTCTCGATATTGAATTGCTTGAAAGCGTATTCGATGACTTCGCCGGTCGAGTGGATGGTCACTCTCTGTTTGCCTTCGCGCTCAGGCTTGTCGAAAAAATTAGCCAGATGCAAGTCCGCGCTCCTGAATTTACGCAGGAGCGTCGTCGTGAAATACGGGTTTGCTCCCAACTCGAGAATTTGCTGGCCCGTTTGTTCCGGCACGAGCGAGAGCGTATAGACGAAGCGTTTGAAATCGGATTCGACGTAAGGCTTCAGGTCTTCAAGCGAGGCATCTTCGACCTGCACGGAACTGATCATCCGGCGCAAATCCTCTTCCGACCAGCCTGCGGGCAGCGGCAGCGGCGGCGACTTTGAAATGTCTTCCATCGACACCTCATCTGAAATGTTCTTGCCGTTAGTCGAATAAGCGATCGGAGCGATTTCGACCGGCGCGCCAATGAAATAACTGACAGGCGCGACCCTCGCGTCCGGTTGCGGGCAGGACTCGATGGCTTCGCGGAGAGACTGACGGACACGCTCGGGAACATATTTTGAGATCACATAATTCCGGCCGCGTTCGCTCATCTGGTCGCGCACACTCTGACTGGCGAGCATTTCATTCAGTCGCGCGGCGAAACTTTCGTAATCGTGATAAATGCTGCCGCCCTCGCTTTCGGCGATGTGGTCCGCGAGCACTGCGGATCCGGCGCTGGCCAAAACCGGCGTGCGCTGGGCCATCGCTTCCATGGCGACTATGCTGAAACTCTCTCTAGCCGAAGGCGTCATGTAAACGCGAGCGCCGGCCATCAGGCTGAACTTTTCTTCCGCCGAAACAAAGCCGCGAAACTCAATATCTGGGTGATCAGGAACCGGGATGTCGTCCTTGCCCGTCAGCACCAGACGCAGCGCTGACGGGTGCTCTGCTTTGAAGCGAGTGAAATAATCAAAGAGCGTCGCGCATCCTTTGTTTGGATCGATGCGCCCGCAGTACAGCAGATATGGATCCTTCAGTTGCGCCGGCTCGCGCGGCTCGGCATCGATAGCCATCGCCACGATCCGGCCCGGCAATTCTCCCCACAGATCGGTTCCCAGCCGGCGCTCGGCGTCAGTCAGCCAGATCAACGAGTGCGCGCGTCGCGCTGCATGCTGAAAGATCGAGAGGTATGCGGGCGGCTCGTCGTGCAGCGTCGGCGCGAACATCGCGCGACCTTTGGGAATCTCGAGCAGTGAAAAGTAGGCTGTCGGATACAGATAAGTAACGACGATGATCGCGCGGTAGCTTTGCCAGTTGTGGCGCAGATACTGGACCAGCGATTCCGAGTAAGGCCCGATGCGCCGCACCAGTTCTTCCTGTAGCGCAATGCTCCAGGGAAAATGTTTCGTTTCGCCGTCGGCCCCTCGCCGCGTTCCGACTCCGAACTTTTCGAAGTCGCGCAACATGCGCGTGAAAATCTCCGTGCGGTAAGGGCTATAGCCGATATCGACATGGAAGCGCCGGACGTTGATGCCTTCGCGTAGGTCGGTTCCTGCGGGCAGAACATTCGACCAGTAAGCCGCATCGATCGCGGTCGTGCTGAGAACTTCAACCTCGTATTCGTCTTTCAGCAGGGTCGCGTATTGCCAGGCGAGCGACTCGGATCCACCGACAATGCTCTCATGACAACGTTGAACGACAATGGCGACTTTGCTCATAACAGTCCGTTGATGGCGTTCAGGAATCCGGCTTCGATTCTGGCATTCGTGAAGTGCTGCGCGTAGCGGCGCCAGCCCATGGCGCTCAACGCCCGGCCGACCGATCGATCGCCGACAATCGATTTGATCGATTCGGCCAGCAGGTAAGGATTGCGTTCCTCCCAGACAAGTCCGGCGGTCCCCACCGTTTCCGGAATGGCGGTCGAAGCGTAAGCGACGATGGGAATCTTCATCGCCATGGCTTCGACCAGCGGCACGCAAAAGCCTTCGTGCTCGCTGGTGATCATAAAGACGTGCGCGGCGGCGTAGTAAGCCCTGAGCGCGCGATCTGAAACTTCGCCGGTGAAGATAACATCCTCTTGCAACTCCAGGCGCCGGGCCATCGCGCGCAAAAGCGTCGCATACTTCGCCAGCCGCACTTCTTCCTTGCCGACAATGATCAGGCGGCTGTGGTGATTGTAATCATGATGATAAGCAGCGAAGGCTTCGATCAATGCCGGATGACTTTTATTCGGCGCGACTCGCCCGACCATGCAGATGTTTATTTTGCCGTCGCTGCAACTATTGAGCACGCTCGCGTCAGGCTCGACCGAATGCAGGCGATCGACGTGATGAAATGGCGGGACCACGAAACTCTTCGACTCACCCGCGCCTTCGGCCACCAACTCGCGCATGTTGTAGGCTGAGTCAGACAGATAAAGATCAGAACCGGAGCGCGCGATCAGCGCAAGTTGCTGCCGGCCTTCAAGGCACATCGCGGCAAAATCAGAATTGTACCCGGTTAGAAACTCAGGCGGCGTGACGTTGTGATACTTGATGATCTTGCGGCACTTCAATTCGCGCAGCAGATCCAGGCCCGGGTCCCATCCTCTTGAATAGTGATAGATGAGAACGTCCGTGGGCTGCCTGAGAAAGTTTCCCAGTTGAGGCGAGGGCCACACCCGGGGCTGGTCGAGCGCCCAACCTTCGGCAAACACGCGCACCTCGTAACCGCGTTCTTTTAAGACATCGTGCATTCCGAGCACGTCATTGCTGACGGCGTCGCCGCTGGTGAGGCTTGGAGTCAGAATAGCGATTCTGGTCATAACTTCGGTGGACCGGTTCAGGGGCGGGCTACTACCCGCCGTTGCCTTCAGTTCAAATTACCAAGCGCCCGCAGGAACTTCGTTTCGATGCTGCTGGTGGCAAAATGTTTCTCGTAACGGCGCCGGCCTTCGATTCCCAATTGCACATTCATCGCTTCATCTTTGACCAGCAGGTTGATCGATTCAGCCATCAGTTCAGCATCGCGATCTTGCAGCACGATCCCAGCCGCGCCCACGGTTTCAGGGATCGCGGCGGAATCGTGCGAAACGATTGGAACCTTGGCAGCCATCGCCTCAACCAGCGGCAGGCAGAAGCCTTCGTGTTTGCTTGGTGAGACAAACACACTTGCCAGCAGATAGCAGGCTCTGAGTGCGGCATCCGAAATCTCGCCCGTGAAAACGACCGCGTCTTCCACCAGCAGAAACTGCACCATCTCTCTTAGGCGCCGGCTGTGCGCCGCGAATGCTTCT
>DATGVD010000449.1:0-6131 GCA_035300785.1 Pyrinomonadaceae bacterium
ACGACGGGACTTTCTTTCAGAAGATCGCTTTGCGCCGCGATCAGATCGATCCGGCACACACGTCAGCCGAGATCAACGGTCAGAAATTCAACTTCGGCGATGACTTTTTGCCGAATGCCGTCAGCGCGACGCTCACCGGTCCGCTGGTTTATGTGGGTCGCGGTTGGATAGTGCAGTCAAAGAACGTGGACGATTACAAAGGAATTGAAGTCAAAGACAAGATCATGGTCGTGTTCGGACAGGGACTGCCTCCAGGCCTAACTCAGGCCGATATGAGAGCCAACCAGGGCCAGGGGCTGGCCAGTCCCGCGAACTATGCGCGGCAGCATGGCGCTAAAGGCATCTTGACGGTTCCTGACGCCGGAACGACGCAGAACTGGGAGCAGCAGCGTCAGCGCCTGATGCTGCCTCCGCGCGCGACGGTGGAAAAGTTTCAGACGCAGACGAACAATGCACCGGTGCCGACGATTACGATGTCGGCGAAGATGGCAAACGCGTTGTTTGACGGAGAAAAGTTTGACGCCGCTACTATCATCACGCGCGCGCAGAGCAGCGAACCGGTTCCGGCGTTCGATCTCAATTCCAGTAAGAAGGTAAACATCACGATCGCAGTCAAGCCCGATCATCCAGGCACGCAGAACATCGTCGCGGTGTGGGAAGGCGGCGATGCCGTTTTGAAGAACGAATACGTTGCCGTCGGCGCTCATTACGATCACATCGGCATCTGCGCGCCGGGAACCGCCGATCCAATTTGCAACGGCGCGGACGATGACGGCTCAGGCACGACCGCGCTGCTCGGCATGGCCGAAGCGATCTCGCACGCGAAAGCGCGGCCGAAGCGCTCCGTTTTGTTTGTCTGGCATTGCGGCGAAGAGAAGGGGCTTTGGGGATCGCGTTACTTCACCGACTATCCGACGATTCCGCTCGCCCAAATCGTGACCCAACTCAACATCGACATGATCGGCCGCAGCAAAAAAGACGGCGACACCGAGCCGCGCAACAAAGATCTTTCCGGTCCGAATCAGATTTACGTCATCGGCTCAAAGATGATGAGCACCGAACTCGGCGAGCTCACCGAAGCGGTGAACAAGTCGTTTCTCAATCTTCAGTTTGATTACCGCTACGACGATCCAAACGATCCCAACCGCTTTTTCTTCCGCAGCGATCATTACAACTATGCGCGCAAAGGCATCCCGATCGTTTTCTTTTTTGACGGCGTGCATGAGGACTATCACCGGCCGGGCGACGAGCCGCAGAAGATCGACTATCAGAAGATGGAGAAGGTCGCGCGCACGATCTACCTGACGCTTTGGGAAGTCGCCAATCGTCCGGCGCGACCCAAAGTGGACAAACAATTGCCGGCGCAATTGATGCAAAGAGCGGGAGGGTAGCTCGCTTCTAAACCTTGAGGCGAGGCGACGACAACTGAAGTTCGTCGGCATATTGTCTGCGAAACGCGCTCGGCGTCATTCCAGTCCAGCGCTTGAAGGCGCGATGAAGAGCGCTGCTTTCGGAAAAACCTAATAGGTACGCTACTTCGCAGATGGCCATTTCCGGCTCCTGCAAATACCGCATCGCCAGGTCTCTTCTCATTTGATCCAGCAGCTCATGATGCGAACAGTCATGGTCGCGCAACTTCCGCTGCAAAGTGCGCCTGCTCATGCCGAGTTGTTCGGCGACGCGCTCGAGCGAAGGATCACCGCCATTCAGCTCGTTCTTGAGGATGGTTCGGACACGATCGATCATCACGTCCTGGCGCGGATACCTGGCCAGTAGTTCTTCAGCGTGCCGGTCAAGCACCGCGCATAATCCCGGATCGGCTTTCACTATCGGCAATTCAAGTGTTGCGGAATCGAAAACGAGTTCGTTGATCTGTTTACCGAAGCTCACCAGCGCTCCAAAAATACGCACGTGTTCCGAGGTGTCTCGTGGCGCGTCGTGCTGGAACTTGACCTCAATCGCCCGCCATTCGCGGTTCGTAACCAGGCGGCCGAGCGCGGCGAAAGCGGCGAAGGTCAGTTCAGCATCCTGCCGACACTTGCCAAGGGAATGGTCAAGATAGCGATAGGTGATTTTCGAGGTCGTTTTCGTGGTCTCGAGATCGATGGCTGCGCCGTCCGTCCAGATAGAATGATAGCGAGCGACTCGGTCAATAGCCTCGCCCAGTGTCGGGCTGTTCATCGCCGCATACCCGAGCACGTCAAAGACCTTTGGATCAATGTTTTCACCGAGGTGCAATCCGAAGGCGTCATCGCCGGTTAGGGCTGCCGCTTGTTCGTAGAGCGACACCAACTGAACGAAAGGAATTTGCTGATCTGGATTACTGATACGAGACGGATCCAGATTGACCGCCTTGTACAGCGATTCGGCGCGGACGCCATAAGTCGCTGCAAAGTTGATTATCTTTTCGACCGATCGAGCTTGAACCGTGCAAACTCTGTTCATAAATTCTTCTCAGTTAACATTCAGTGGCGCTCGGCGTCAATTTGTTGTCGCCGCAGGTCACACCCTTCCGAATAGAATTGACCGCTCCGTTAGTGTATTAAGTTGTAGAAAGTTTGTCCTGTGTCGCAGATCGCTCTGCCTGAAAGGTTCCCGATGTTAAGAAGAGTCGCTTTGATTTCTGTTCTCGTGCTGATGGTCTTCAACTGCGGGACTATCTCCCGGGTGCGCGAGTCGCCAGATCAGCCAGTTAATCTGATGCTCACGACTCTACCTGCGGGTAAGGACCCGCAGCGGTACAAGGGCTACGTTGCGCCTAAGTACAAAGAGGCAATTGAGCGCTCGCTTTATCTCAATATGCGGGACGGCGTAAAGATCGCCATCACCGTGGTGCTGCCGAAGGACCTTCCTCCCGGTGAAAAGATTCCCGCAGTCATGAACATGACGCGCTACTGGCGAGCTCGTGCAGGTCAGCTACCGATACTCGGCGGTATTGCCGTTGTGTCAAGTGGCGAGAGCGTCCGCAAGCCCCAACCCTTCATCGTCCTGCATGGTTACGCAACCGTGTTCGTCGATGCCCGCGGCACGGGCGCTTCGTTCGGCATCTGGCGCGCGCCGTTTTCCCAGGACGAGATCAAAGACTATGGCGAAGTGGTCAGGTGGATCGTCGCCCAGCCATGGTCGAACGGAAATGTGGGCGCGATTGGTAATTCATACGAAGGCAATACGGCGTTGTGGTTGACCATCAACATGAATCCAGCGGTCAAGGCGGTAATCCCGCGGCACTTTGAATTCGACGAATATGCCGAGACGCCTTATCCAGGCGGAGTGCTGACGGACTGGCTGATCAAGACCTGGAATGCGGGAAACCATGAACTCGATACAAATCCCGGAGTGAAGTTGGTTGATGAAGATTCCGACCAAGTTCTTTATCAGGCGGCCATCAGGAACCGGAGCGACAATATGGATGTCTACGCCGCCGCGCTCAAGGCGGTCTTTCGCGACGATCTCGCGTTCGGCTCAACGCTCGACGAGCTTAGCGTTCACAGTTATCGCGACCAGGTCGAAAGGTCCAAGACGGCCATTTACAGTTGGGGAGGATGGTTTGACGCCAGCACTGCCGACGCCGAAATCAAAAGCTTCCTTACGCTAAGCAACTATCAACGGGCAGTCGTCGGTCCCTGGAACCACGGCGGCAGTCAGAACGCCAGTCCTTATCAAATGGACCAGCTCCAAAGAGTGATGCAGGGATATGAATGGCTGCGGTTTTTCGATCACTATCTGAAAGGAATTGATACCGGACTGGACTCTGAGAAGAGCTTTTACTATTTCACGATTGGCGAAGGAAGGTGGAAAGTAACGAACACCTGGCCGATCGCGGGGACGAAGATGACACGCTGGTATCTCGACGAAGGCAACGTTCTGTCGATGAGTGCGCCGCGGTCGGGCGTCGGCGAAGATCGATACGCGGTCAACTTCGGCGCCACCACCGGCGAAAGGAACCGCTGGCACACCCAGGTCGGCGGCGGACAAGTTTCGTATCCGGATCGCGCCGAAGAAGACAAGAAACTGCTGACTTATACCAGCGCGCCGTTGACTGCGGACACGGAAATTACAGGTTACGCAGTCATCGATCTCTTCATAACTTCGACCGCGACGGACGGCGCTTTCTTCGTCTATCTGGAGGACGTTGATGAGAAAGGCGTCGTAACCTATCTTACCGAAGGCGAGTTCCGGGCGCTGCATCGAAAGATCTCAACCGATCAACCGCCGTGCAAGATGCTCGTGCCTTACCACTCGTTCTTGAAACACGACGCCATGCCGCTGGTGCCGGGCCAAATCGCCGAACTGAAGTTCGGGATGCAACCTACTTCTGTTCTTATCAGAAAGGGTCACCGCCTGCGGATCGCCATCGCCGGCGCCGACAAGGACACGTTTGCTCGTATTCCGGCCCAAGGCATGCCGACCATTACCGTCGCCCGCGACCACCAGCACGCATCCTCGATCGAATTGCCGTTGATCCAACTCCGCTAGCGGCCAAAGCCGGTTTCGGCTCGTCCGTTCCAGCCCGATCAAACTTGTGAATGCAATCGCTCGCTGTGATATAACTCTGCCCCGCTCTTTGGCCCATTGGGCATTGAACATCGAAAGAGGAAGATAATGAAAATCCTTTCCATTGTGCTGAGCATTCTGCTGCTCAGCGTCTCGCCGGCAAACAGGAAAGTCGATCCTGCTGATCTCGTCTTCACGAACGGCAACATCTACACCGCGAATGAAAAGCAGCCGCGCGCGGAAGCTGTAGCCGTCAAAGGCGATCGCATTGTCTTTGTCGGTTCGAACGCGGCCGCGAAGAACTATGAAGGCCCGGCGACACGGATCGTCGATCTGCACGGCGCCACTATGTTGCCTGGGATGACCGATGCGCATCAGCATCTGGAGGGTGTCGGCTTTCGCGAGATGACGCTGAACCTGGAAGGCATCACCAACCTTCAGGATTTTCTCGCGAAGGTAAAGGCCCGCGTCGATCAGGCGAAGCCCGGCGAATGGGTCACGGGCCGGGGTTGGATCGAAACTTTCTGGACGCCGCCCGTGTTTCCGACGCGTTGGGATCTCGACAAAGTCGCGCCGAACAACCCAGTGATTCTGGGGCGCTCAGACGGACACGGCACGGTGGTCAACAGCGCCGCTTTGAAGATTGCCGGCATCACGAAGGACACGCCGAGCCCTTTTGGCGGTGAGATCTCGAAGGACAAACAAAGCGGCGAGCCGAACGGCATGTTGCTGGACGCGGCCCAGGGACTCGTGCGCCGTCACGTGCCGCCCACCTCGCGCGCCGACGCCGAACGCGCGGTCGTGCTGGGAGTGCAGAGAGACGTCGGACTGGGCTGGACGCAGGTCCAGAATCCCGGTGGAAGTTATGAAGACATCGATATCTACCGCAAGCTTTATGGCGAAGGAAGGATCAAGCTCCGCATTTACAAAGTGCTTTCCGCCCCGGGGAGGGAAGCGCAACGACTCTTGAGCGAAGGACCAATCATCGGCGCGTACGGCAATCGCCTCACCGTTCGCGCGCTCAAGTTCTACGCTGATGGCTCACTCGGTTCACGGAGTGCGGCCCTGCTCGAGCCTTACTCTGACGCGCCCGACACTTCCGGCTTTTTGACCGTCAAGGAAGAAAATCTGCTGCCCGTGCTCGAAGAAGCTTTGCGCAAAGGCATTCAATGCGAGACGCATGCCATCGGCGACCGTGGCAATCGCTTCATCCTTGATGAGTACGAGAAAGCGCTGAACGCCGTGCCGCCAAGTCAGCGCAAAATTGCCGATCCGCGCTGGCGCGTCGAGCACTCGCAGATTGTGAATCCGCGCGACATTCCCCGCTTCAAGAAGCTGGGCATCATCCCCTCGATGCAGGCGTCGCATGCTATCGGCGATCTGCATTTCGCGCCCGCGCGTTTGGGAATCAAGCGTCTGGAAGGCGCGTATGCGTGGAACAGTTTCATCAAGTCAGGCGTAGTTGTTCCCGGAGGGTCGGACGCGCCGGTCGAACGCGGCGAGCCGATGATCGAGTTTTACGCCGCCGTCGCGCGCAAAGACATTCGCGGCTTTTCCGGCGAGGGCTGGCACCCGGAAGAGGCTGTGTCGCGAGATCAGGCTTTGAAGATGTTGACCATCTGGCCCGCGTACGCGGC